>JBBTWL010000001.1:0-1237 GCA_038062775.1 Patescibacteria group bacterium
GGTACAATAAACACACAAAATAAAAAATCTCCGAAGTTTCGGAGATTTTTTATTTGACGGAATTTTTCTTGAGCTGTTTGGCGAGACGGGACTTTTTTCGAGAAGCGGTATTTTTCTTGATAATTCCGGTCTTCGCCGCTTTATCGAGCGCTTTATAGGCGAGAGAGAGGGCAATCTTTCCTTCTTCCCCTTTAAGAGGAGCGATTTTCCTGAAATCCTTAAGCACGCGCTTCATCTCATTCTTTCGAGCGACGTTTTTCTCGTGTTTTCGCTTGGAAACTCGAAGTGCTTTTTTGGCTGATTTCGTTATAGGCATAGTCGCGAGGTTACCTTACTTCCAGACAAAAGGCAAGATATGGTTAGTTTGTTGGCTGGTAGGGAGTAGCTTGTAGGGGAATAGAAAAAGAAAAGGCCTTCTGCCATAGCTTCTCCTGCGATATGATGAGTCAAATGATTGGCTATCTCCAAGGGAAAGTAGTCTCGGCGGACGAAAAATCGGCTATTGTCCTCGCTTCCGGGGTGGGGTATCGCGTTTTCATGACTCCTGAAGGACTCACCCTCCTCTCGGGAAAAAGTGGGGAGGAAGTCTCTCTTTGGGTGCATACCGCCGTCCGAGAAACTGCCATCGATCTTTTTGGCTTCGAAGAAAAAGGTGATCGGGACTTCTTTGAGCTTCTTATCACTGTTTCGGGCATTGGCCCTCGTTCAGCTCTTACTATTTTGGGAAGTGCTGACCGAGAAACGCTCCTTCAGGCCATTTCTTCGAAAGAAACGGCTTATCTCACCAAAATTTCCGGCATTGGAAGAAAGACGGCCGAAAAAATCGTTCTGGAGCTTGAAGGAAAGGTTGCTCCCCGAGAAAAAGTTCCCTTAGTCAGTGGAGAAGGAGACGTGCTTGAAGCCCTCAAATCGCTGGGGTATGGCGAACGCGAAGCGCGAGAGGCTATAAAAAAAATCCCGAAAGAAATCCCAGGGATTTCAGATCGCGTTCGAGAGGCCCTTAAGCTTCTCTCCCAAAACTAATCGCTTCCGAAGACCGAAGTAAATCACCATGCACCCCTCTCCTTTTCTTGAAAAAATCCTCCGCTCTTTGGAGAGTATCATTCCGAAGCCTCTCTACAGTTTTTTTCAACCGGCCTATCATTTTTCTCTTGCCACTCTTGGCGCGTTTATTTACCGCTTCCCTTCTTTGGAAATAAAAGTGGTCGGGGTTACCGGAACCAAAGGGAAAAGCACG
>JBBTWL010000002.1:0-8289 GCA_038062775.1 Patescibacteria group bacterium
AGCTATTACCAAGTTCGATTAGCTTTTCACTCCTTGCCACAAGTCATCCGATAGAATTGAACGACTAACCGGTTCGGGCCTCCCCCTCGATTTCTCGAAGGTTCACCCTGCTCATGGCAAGCTCACCTGGCTTCGGGTCTTATGCTTACTACAAAGTCGCGCTATTCACACTCGGTTTCCCTGAAGCTCCATCCTCTCGGACTTAGCTTAATAGCAGCAAACATAAACTCGTTGGCTCATTCTTCAATAGGCACGCCACCACCCCGTGAAATAAAAATATTGAAACATCGAAAAATTCTGATGTTTGTACAGACACCAAATTTCTATGAATATCCACTATTCTTATTTCACGGGGCTGTGACTCATTGTAAGCATATAGTTTCAGGTCTATTTCACGGTCCTCATCGGACTACTTTTCACCTTTCCCTCGCGGTACTTGTTCACTATCGGTTTCAAAGAGTATTTAGCCTTGCCGGTTAGTTCCGGCGGATTCACCCAAGCTTTTCGTGTCCTGGGCTACTCAAGAACGATAACGAAAGAGACATATTCTTTTCATGTACGGGACTATTACCCTCTTGGGTTTTGCTTCCCAGCAAATTCCATTAAGAATATGTTTTGTAACTCTCCGAGTATAAATACTCCGTTATCGCCTTACAACCCCCAACCTTTAATTCAAGCCCCGTTTTATAAGGACATGAATTAAAGGTTGGGTTTGGGCTTCTTCCTTTTCGCTCGCCGCTACTAAGGAAATTCTATTTGGTCTCTTTTCCTTCGGGTACTGAGATGTTTCACTTCCCCGAGTGCGCATCAAAGGATTAAATCCTTCGATCATAGCAGTTTGTGCTATGAGGTTTCCCCATTCGGAAATCTCCGGATTATAGGTTGCTTGGCACCTCCCCGGAGCGTATCGCCGCTTTGCTGCGTCCTTCATCGCCTCTTTGAACCAAGGCATCCACCATATGCTCTTCAGATTCCTGTCAGGAGATCTGAAAACCGTCTTATACTTTCTTTACCCCGTTAGAGAATTTCTCTAACGGGGCTCACTTACTTCAGTCTTTGGTGCGTACTTGCGTACTCGCCAAAGGCCTGCATTTTTACGTTTTGACCCATCCACCTCAAATTGAAACAAGAGTTTCTTTCGAAGCCTCTCATTGTCATTGTCATTGGGTGGAATTCTTCTGTCAAAGTGTCGTTCGTTCGGGAATCACCCTGCACTCGCCTTGGCGAATCGGGTAACAAAAAACCCGCGAAAGCGGGTGACGAGCCACAAAGCCCCCCTCCGCTTATTCAGGTTTTTAGGATAGTAAACATTTCTGGATTGGGGAATCTTATAGGACTCTCTTGAATGAGTCAAGCCACAAAAAACTCATGAAAAAAACCCTGAAAATCAGGGCTTTTTTCGAAAGATTTACCCCCGCCTATTCTGAAATTTCGTCTCGAATTTTGTTGATGAATTTCCCCGCGGCATCTTGACCTCCGAGCCCAAAAGAGAGACCTAGGGCGATAGAAATCGCTACCACGACCCCTGTGAAGAGGGTCTGCACAAAAGGAGCCGCCACACCAAGCTGATACAGCGAAGTAAGGATGGCAAAGATCCAAATCGCCCAGGAAGTAATCGCTCCGAGCATGTTTGCCGAAGAGATACCTGCGGCTTTGGCAGAGCCAATCACAAGTTTCCTTAAGACATCGGCAACAACACCGGCGACCAAAAGAATGAGAACAGCGACAATCACTTGCGGGATGTAGACCACGACTACCTGCTGAAGGAAGGCATTCACATAGTTTAAGTGAAGAACATCGAGGGCTGCCACCAAAAAGGTAACGACCACAAAAAGTTCGACGAGCATCCCAAGGAATTTCCCCGAATCAAGCTTGAACCCAGCTCTCTTGAGAAGAGTTTCGATTCCGGCTCCTTCGAGAGCATTATCGAGCTTTACCGCACGGATAATATTCGCTACTCCGTTTCCTAACAAGGATCCGACTACCCACCCAGCGAGAAAAATTACTATCGCCACCACAATTTGCGGGACGAAGCCAATCACTCCCGAAAGAAGGCTCTGAAAAGATTGAGTGAGCACCGCGCCCCACTCTGGAATTAAACCTCCGGTTGTCATATAAATTGCTTTTCTGCCGCATACGCGGCGACTAAATTATTAAACGCCTGGCCTTACCAGACTGACCTTTCTACTGGTATGCAAATAGTATACCACCACAAGAAGAAAGTTTTCTTCTCTGTGTGGATATCCTTTCCATAAAATTCAGGAAGCTTTTACGAGCGTGCTGATGCCTCAAGGCTTTGCCTTGAGGCATCAGCACAAGACTTAATATCGGCGGAGAGGTTTTACCCCGTAGCCTCAAAAACCCCAACTCGATCGAGAATTTTGCGATGAGGATAATCGAAGACATCGCGAAGGAGCTTGTCGTAGACATTCACGCGGTATTTAAAATCAGACGTTTCAAAAACTGCGTACCGAAGTTCCCTTCCCAATTCCACCTCAAGCGATTTCACCTTACGATCAATAATATTTTTATTGAGACGATCGCCAACCAAAAGAAGGTCTATTCGACTTTCGAGGTTTTGAACAAAAGCCCCGGAAATAACGATGAGCTTCACTTTTCCCGCGCTCGAAAAACGACGAATGAGAGAAGTGTTATCGAGCGGAAGACTTTCCACCAAAAGGTTTTGGAGTTCGTTTTTATATTGGAAACGTTCGTCAAAGACAAATCCTGAAAATTTTCTCTTTTTAAGAGTCTTTTTTTCCCCTCGTTTTATTTCTCCCTCTCGAAAAAAAAGTTTTCGCTTGAGAAAATGAGCTCGAAGAAGGCTCGGAAGCTCTTTTTTCATGGCCTGACGAGAAATCCCCGTCTTTTTAGAAAGCTCAACCAAAGCCACTGGAGTTGTTTGATTCAAAAGAAAATACCGAAGAAGTCGTACTCTTGCTTGGTTTCCAAAAAGTGCATCAAGAATCTCCATATGAATGGCTCAATTATAGCAGAAAAATTTTACTAAACAAAAAGAGCGCCTCTTGAGTCCAAGGGTGAACTCAAAGGCCCGATTCTTGCAAGAATCGGGCCTTATGATTTTTGTTACAAAAGCAAAATTACTTGAGCTCAACCCAAACACCAAAAGGTTGGGTGACCTTGCGAGAAATTTCACAAAAACTAAAGACGTATAATATACTATAGTATATTATACGTCTTTAGTTTGCCGGAACGGCACACAACGATAGGGTTCCTGAGATAAGAATCTTATTTCAGCTCTACCTTTCCTCCTGCCTCCTCAATTTTTTTCTTCAATGCTTCGGCTTCCTCTTTTTTGAGTCCTTGTTTAAGCATCGCTGGGGCTCCATCAACGAGAGCCTTGGCCTCACCGAGACCGAGCGCCAAGACTTCCTTCACCACCTTAATGATGGCGATTTTATTGGCACCAACGTCTTTGAGTTCAACATCAAACATGCTTTTTTCTTCTCCTGCTGGGACTCCCGCGGCTTGACCTCCTCCAACCAGAGCAACAGCTTGGGCAGAGACGTCAAATTTCTTTTCAAGGAATTTGACGAGCTCGTGGAGATCCAAGACGCTCATTTTTTCAATTGATTCCACGAGCTCCTTGAATTTTACTGGGGTTTCAATTTTTATTGATTCATCCATGTTTTTATTCTTAATTCTTAATACTTCCTTCTTGATACTTAATTATTACTTCTCGCTTTTCTCCGCAATGGCATTGAGCGCTATCACTAAGCCTTGAAGAGGCGAGTTGATCAGGTTTACCAACTGACCATAGAGAACTTTTTGTGACGGAATGGTCGCGATAGAGAGCATCCCTTCCGCATCGCGGTATTCTCCTTCGAAAATTCCTCCGAGAATTGAGAGAGATTTGTCGTGCTTTTTTACAAACGTATGAATCTCTCGCGCCGGAGCAATCTTGTCTGTTCCGTACGCTATCGCCACTTCTCCGAGAAGTTCCGGAAGATCCCCTTTAAGGGTCGCTCCTTGAAGCGCCCGAGAGAGAAGTGTTTTTTTGATAACGTTGTAAGAAACCCCCTCTTTCTTGAGAGCCTTTCTCATGATGTTGGTGTCATTTGCGGAAAACGCTTTGAATCCCACAAACACGAGAGTTTCCGCCTCTTTCAAAAGCGTTTGAGCTTTCTCAATAAGAGATTTCTTTTGTTTTTTGTTAATTGCCATGTGATAGCTAGCTTTTTAGCTGGTTAGCTTATTAGCTTTTTAGCCCGACGATTAAGTCAGGGTTTTTTAGGTTAGGCCAAATAAAAAAGGCCTGATAAAATAAGGCCTCCGAAGAGTTTTCGACCTTGGCCGGCTAAAACGTCCCGAAAGGACGTCCGCCCAATCACTTCGCGGCAGCGAAGTGATTGGGCTCTTTTTTAAGACTCTTTACGTGAGTCGCCGACTGTCTTTGGCCTTATGAAAAGAAAGAGTACTGGGTTTTTATAAAAAAGCAAGTGTCAGAAGAGATTAGTTAAAACACTAATTACGCGAAAGCTTCCCATTTGTAAGGGTACGACTCTTTGTTTCCGTGACACTATTTTCTGACGGTCGTCAGAAAATAGTGCGATATTTGTGATAGTTATGTTATGTATAGAAGCCCTGCTTTAAGCCAGTTAGGGCAGGAAGAAAAAGGTGTCTGTTTATCAAACACCGAGTATTTGATAATTTTTACCTTTCTTCGAGAACTCTTTTTTTTGAATGTTCAGCATTCCAACCAATTGCGTTTGAAAGGAGCTGGAGGAACGAAGCAAGACCCCCGACAGCCAGAAGAAGAATGAAGTACCATGAAAGCGGGGTGTAATAATATAAAAAGAGAATAAGGGCAGAACACCAGACCCCGAAGCACCACGGACACGCGAGGAGTTCAGAAAAAGTCTTCAGTGGCCCTCTCTCCACGTCGACAAACAAGTCCCGAAGAAAGAAAGTGATTTTATCGTACACAAAGAGTCGGATAAGACGAAAGGTGGCAAGAACTATAAGAAGAAAATCAGGGAGGGAGATTGAAGTTGGGAAATACCCAAGTTTCAGGAAAAGGGTTCGAGAAAGAACAGCAACAAAAATGAGAAAAAAGAGGGCATAGATAATATTCCACAAATTCTGATCTTTCGTGAGCGTTTTGAAAAATTTCATTCGTCTTGGTTTATGGCATTTTTGATAAAAGCAGGGACCTTTGCCCACATTCCTTCTTGTTTTTGGAGAAAAAAAGAAGCAATAGAAAGAAGGATGAGGCCGAAGAAGACTATCCCTAAAAATTGAGCGGTAAATTTGTAAAATGAGCGGTTCATGATGAATTATAGCGATGAAAGAACGGCTTCAATCTCTTTTACCGCCCCCTCATTCTTGTCTTTTTTCGCCTGTTCGAGGGCCTTCGTGTAATACATTTTTGCATTTATCACATCCTTCTTTTCGGCATAATACCCCCCAAGCTGAAGAAGAAGAGTGAGGTTTCCAGGATTTGCCTGAAGTCCTTGTTTAAGCGTCTCGGAGGCAAGATTGGTATCTTGTTTGTAGGAAAGCCGGTAGAGCTCTGAAAGTCGGTAGTAACTATCTACAAAGCTAGGGTTACTTTTTATCGCCCGCTTGAAATTCTCTTCTGCCTTTTCATTATCATGCAGATAAAACTGATAGAGATCGCCAAGATTTACTAGAGGCACTATATAATTTGGGCTAACAGAGACAACATATTCGAAAGCCAGTCGCGCTCCTTCGTAGTCTAGAATCGCTTTTCTCCATGAACCAAGGTCAATCCAGAGGGACAAGTTATTCTTTTCGATTTTTAATTTCCTTGAAATTTCTTCTATTGCTAATATTGAATTCTTGTCGGCTGTCTCAAAGTTAACCCTCCGGTCAAGATCAGGGATAGGCACACTCTTCTTGGATTCTATTGGCAGAACTTCAATCGAGTATCCTTTGTCAATCTTGTTATCTTGCTCACTCTTTTGTTCTCCGTTGGTATCGGTATCTGCCGTATCTAGAGAATTCATCCGCACATCCTTAGTTAGGTAAAATATAACGGTAAGGGCTAAGGCGAGAAAAACAATTACACCAACTCCCTTGCTCTGTATTGATACCATACGTATTTTGATTTAACACCCCTCGGCAGTAGTACCTTTTATATCAAAAAATATACATTATATAAAGTCTGACTTTGTTGGCCTCTTGGTGAATACTGTCGGGCAACGCAAAAGCCCCCCTCCGCCTAGGCGGAGGGGGGCTTTGCGTAACCCATTCCCTAACCCAAATAGAATCTGGGTCAGGAAATCACAAGAGGGTTTTTAGTTAGGTCGAACCCATGTCTGGATCTGGAAGTCGCTATTGGATGGGAATCCAGGCAAGCCGTATCCATTTACCCAGTCAAGATTGTCCTGCGTAGCTGCTGTAGCAACTGCGGTTGTCGTTGAGAACGGTGACCAGATGATGTTATCCGTGGCCGCCGAACCTGCTTCAACGGTAGTTACTGTCCCCATCAAGTTCGCTTGTGAGCCGAATGAGGTATCAGCGAGAAGGGCAAGAGCTATTGTCTCAGAAACCGACGCCGTATCAACCGCTGTTGAAGCCTTCAAGATGTACGTCTTGGTGCTGTTAGCAGAAACGATTTGAGCGTTTGAAGTTCCGGTAGCCCTAAGCTCAATGATGGTCTCATTGTTTACGGTAGAGGTTGAGCTGTTAAACGCAATTCCATCTCCGTAAAGAATGAATCCGTTCGTGGCTCCACCCGTGGTGGCGACTGACATAGTGAACTTCTGGAATATGAGGTCTCTATTGAGAGGATTTGTTACGGTGAACTTGTACAAGTCACTTCCGGCGGCCAATGTTCCTCCACTGCTTGTTATCGCAATAGTCGGGACTACCCTGAAGATTCTCGTACCGTTCGTAGTAACGTCAGCTGTTGTCCCAGAACTGATGTTTGACTGTGAAGAAGCTCCCAAAGCGTAGTTCCCGTTCACCCCGACGTTGTCACCATCGTAGGTAATAGCGAGAAATGCGCCGGGGGTGCCTTCAATGACATTTTGAGCTGACAAATCGCCTTTAACGGTAATAACTACTGATTCTCCAGCTTTAACGAGCGGAGCTGGGTTCAAGAGAGTAGAAGTGGCGTTATCAGCGGAAGCGGTACCAAATTGTGCGGTACCTATCTGAGTTGTGCCATTCCACAGAGTTACCTTCTGACCCAAAAGATCCGCTGGTGAGTTTGAAGCAGTGTTGCCGAGCTCAAGAGCAATCTGGGTCAAGTACAAGTCTTCAGATGCTCCGGCTGTAAAGCGAAGTCGAGCGAGCTCAACTCCGTTTATTCCAGCTTGAGACATTTTGTAGAGAAGCGCGGTGTCATTGACAACCGTGTAAGAACCGCTTGCGGCAACGGTCATGGTCTGACCAGCTGAAGCCGTAACGGTTTCTGTCACGCTATTGCCTGAAGTTACACCAGTTGGCGTAATCGAAGGTGCGGCATTAATACCCCATGAGAGAGTATCGCTGGCCGAGACCGAACTGGCGAGATTACACTTGAGAGCCAAGGTTTTGACAATTCCTTTTGATACCACCAAAGACTGGTCAAATGTGAATGTTTGGTCCGCATCTGATGCCCCTGACGGATTTACCACATTTGAACCGGTGTTCAAAGAAGTTGCGCCGTCAAAGAGCTGGCAGGTTGTTACTTCGGTTACCACCATGGTTGCGAATGTCATCGCAAGCGGAATCGAAGTCAATCTTACATCTTCACCAGATTGACTGGCATCCAATACAAGATTGGCGTAGGTGAATCCCTGTGAACCGGTAATAACCGTTTGAGCGACCGGCTGGGTTGAAATGCTCAAACCAAGTGCCGCTGCTCGAACCGTCATGGTGTTCATAGTAACCGCCGTTGAAAGCGCTGAGAGACTGATGGTGTTGCCCGTCGTCTGTCCAGTAATGTTCGTCCACTGCGTAGAGGGCGTGCTTGAAACAATGTATGTTCCACCATTCCCTATGCCTGAAGCTACCTTTCCTTTAAGGGTGTAGATATGCTTGCCGACAGGATACGTAACTGTGTCAGTGAAGGTTACTGTTTGATTTGCACCCGTTGAGGTCTGTACTCCATCAACCGGCCCCGCAACTACGGCACCATTTGCGTCGTAGAGAGAGACATTGGTCAAGAGACCAACGCCACTGCCCGTCGTTGAAGCAATGGTAAATACTTGGGATTGGATTGAAATTGGCTCACCTTTGAGATCAACTTCATAGCCACCGAGTACTTGGTTTGGAACGTTTACCGCAATGTTTGTGGCTGGAACTGACAAGGCTTTA
>JBBTWL010000003.1:0-4488 GCA_038062775.1 Patescibacteria group bacterium
AACACTCCGGGGCGTGTCGCTCTCATCAGTTCCACCACATTAACGACTCCATCTGACCGACACGACCCCTTGAGTCCATCTCCTCCTTCTCTTCCCCACAAAAATGCCGGCCGAGAATACGCTTCTACCACCGAATTCGCGGCGAGTCCCAAAAGTCCCGGCCTCCAGGAAGGACTTCCAAGCACAATAAGTGGAGAAAGAATTTCTTTTTCTTTGAGCCTCCCTTTAATAATTTGTTTTGCTTCTTTGACCATCGCGGCCGTGTGCCCTTTTCGAGAGTCATTTAATTTATGGAGGTTTTCAGCAAACGAATAGGCTTTGAGTGGATCTTTTTCCGCAAGGGTATCAAAAGCGGCTTGAGGAGTATCCATTCGAGAAGCGGCATTGATGCGAGGAGCCAGAGAAAAACCAACATCATCTTCGGTAAGCGTTGAAGGATCAAGACGCAAAACGCGATAGAGAGCTCGAAGTCCCGGGCGTCGAGTTTTGCGAAGCACCTTCAAACCAAAATAAGCGATGACTCTATTTTCTCCCGTGAGCGGTACCATATCCGCAATCGTTGAGAGTCCCGTTAAATCAAGAAGCCATTTTTCATATCCGTCCGGTAAAGAAAAATCTCCTTTCTGCATGAGAGCCGAGACTAACTTCCATGCCACCCCAGCCCCGCAGAGTCCATCGAAGGGATAGTCTGGAGAAAGTTTCGGATTCACAATCGCGAAAGCTTCTGGAAGAGGATCCGGAGGCAAATGATGATCGGTAATAATGGTATCCACTCCAAACTCATTTCCGACTCTGACCGCTTCTGTGTCCGTAATCCCGCAATCTACTGTTATGATAAGTTTCACCCCTTCTTCAGCGAGAGTTCGTACCGCTTGAGCGTTCAGCCCATAGCCCTCTTGGTGACGATGAGGGATATAATTTCGAAAATTTTTATATTGAATGGCCTCAAAAAAATCCTTAAGAAGCACTCCTCCGGGAATGCCGTCATGGTCGTAGTCGCTGTAGATACAAATAAATTCCTCTTTTTGCATCGCACCAAGAATTCTTGAAACCGCCCTTTCCATTCCAAAAAGAAGGAAGGGGTCGTGAAGATCAAGGTCGTATGAGGGCTCAAGAAATGTTTTCGTATCCTCTTTGGTCGAGATTCCTCGAAAATGAAGGAGATTTCGGATGAGAAGGGGGTATTCGCGAAGTTCCTCGTGGATTTCCGCTGGAGCGCTTTCTCGAATACGGTACTTTTTCATGAGGCGATTTTACCATACAATACTTTCATGATTTCTTCTGACCCATCTTGTTTGTTTTGCAAAATTATTGCCCAGGAGGTACCGAGCACGAAAATATATGAAAATGAGAGCGTGTACGCCTTTTTGGATATCAACCCCATAAATCTCGGCCACACCCTTGTTGTTCCGAAGAATCATTCGGAGAATATCCATGATATTTCAGAGGAAGATGCGACGGCTCTCATGCAGGCTGGGAAAAAAATCGCCTCCGCGTTAAAAAAAGGCCTACACGCCGATGGCGTGAACCTCATCATGAATAACGAAAAGGCTTCGGGTCAAATTGTTTTCCACGCTCACCTCCATATCATCCCCCGTCTCGAAGCTGATGGCTTTCATCATTGGAGGGGAAAAGAATTCAGCAAGGAAGAGATCGAAAAAGCCGGAGAAAAAATTAAGAATGAGATTCCTTTGTAAGGATATCTTCTTATTGAATCTGGTTACCACTAAAGATGTATAATATACTATAGTATATTATACATCTTTAGTGGTAATAATTGTTATGAAAAAATATTCAAAGGGAGAGATAGCAAAAACAATCCTTCTGGTTCTTGCTGTTGCTGGAACTGTCGCGACTGTTGCAAGTATCGCTGTTGTAGCTCAAAACGCCGTCGAGCTTTTGAAGTACTTCCTAACGAAAAACTACCGCGATAAAAATAGAATTTTCAAATCAGTATCGCGCCTGAAAGCAAACGGGCTATTGATCGAGAAGAAAAGAAGTGGTGTAGCATATTTCCACCTCTCTCCTAAAGGAGACCGGAGAGCTTCCCAATATCATCTGGAAACAATGAAAATCCAAAAACAGAAAAAGTGGGATGGATTCTGGCGTATTATTCTTTTCGATATACCTGAAAAGCAGAAACAAGCCAGACGTGCTCTGAACTTTTCACTAAAGAAA
Source organism: Patescibacteria group bacterium (assembly GCA_038062775.1). Taxonomy (GTDB): domain Bacteria; phylum Patescibacteriota; class Minisyncoccia; order Phycocordibacterales; family JAKFXT01; genus JBBTWL01. The sequence goes on from JBBTWL010000003.1 coordinate 2,179, forward strand.
CTTGGCTGTATTCAGTACCAGAAATCAGTATTCTTAACTCCATTTCCATGTGAAAAAGAGATTCGTTTTGCTACCAAATGTTTTACTGTTCAAAAGCACGTCCAGATCATTACCGCATCAGCCATCGACGATGCTAAAAAATATCAGAAAATTTTCCAAGTATAGTGCGCAGAAATCTGGCAGTAAAAAACATCAGCACCCATTACTATTTTCACCTCTCTTAATCCTAGTAAGACGAATAATATACTATAGTATATTATTCGTCTTACTATAAAATCTAAACAATACGTTTTGCGGAAGAAAGAGCGTCAATCCCCGGAAGCGTCTCCTTGGCAAGAAATTCAAGCATGGCTCCTCCTCCCGTGGAAACAAAAGAAAACTTTTCCATTAAATCGAGGGAATTAATAGTGGCAAGGGTGTCTCCCCCTCCGACAATGGAAATGGCTCCGCTCTCCGCAATAAGCGTTGCTACTTTCTTCGTTCCCCAATCAAATCCGTATTCTGAAAGTCCTAAGGGGCCGTTCCACAAAATCATCTTGGCTTTTGAAATTTCTTTTTCAAGGAGGGTTCCGCTCTCCGAACCAATATCACTAATAATTTCTCTTGTGCCTACCGCGCTTGGATAGCGATTGGCTTTTCCTCCATCTTCGGTACGCACCATAACATCAGAAGGAATAAGAATTTTTTCATTCATAAAAATGTGTCTCTGCGGAAGCATCTCTGAAATGAGGGAAGCCCCGATTGCTAACCCGCGAGCTTTCAAAAAATCATTCGCGATAGCGCCTCCAACAAAAATCTTATCCGCAATGGAAAGAAATTTTTCGATAAGCGGCTCTTTCGTTTCAAACTTCGCTCCGCCAAGAATGACCAGAAAGGGATGCTTGGGTGAAAACACTTTTGAAAGCTCGACAACTTCTTCCTCAAAACGAACTCCGGCACAGGAAGGAAGAAGGGTTGGGAGAAGCGTAATGGAAGAGGCGTTTCGGTGCGAGTTTGAAAACGCCTCATTTACATAATAATCTCCAAGAGAAGCGAGGTTTCTTGCAAACGCAGAGTCATTCCCTTCTTCCCCGTGGTTTCTTCGGAGATTTTCCAAAAGCGCCACTTCCCCCGAAGAAAGTGCCTCCACCTTTTCCTTAATGATTGAAAAATCTTCTTCGGGAATAAAATTGAGAGGAAAATACTTCTCACAGTGCCTTGCTACGGGAGCCAAAGTTTTCCCCTCTCTTCCGAGATGGCTTAGAAGTATCGTCTTCGCCCCCGCCTTTCGAAGAAACTCTACGGTAGGAAGAATTGCTTGGATGCGATAATCATCAATAACCACATTTTCTTTGAGGGGAACATTGATATCAACGCGGACTAAAACTTTCTTTCCCTCAAGAAGCAAGGGGGAGATGTTAGAAATATTTTGAAAAATCATCATGCTCGCTTTTTTGAAGAAGAGTTCGAAGAGAAAGCTGAAGAAGAAGCAGAGTCGATAATTTGTTGAAAACTTTTTGGCTCAAGACTCTTGTGCCCCACCAGAAACCCATCAATATCTCCCGCCAAAAGAAAATCGGGCGCATTCGCTGGCTCGACGGAACCTCCGTACAGGATTCTAATATTTCCCGCTGAAACTTTCCATTTTTCATGAAGTACTTTGCGTAAGAAAAGAGAGACTTCGTGAAATTCGTGCGGGGTCATCGCTTCTTTCGCGCTCTTTCCAATCGCCCATATCGGTTCGTAGGCAAAAATAATTTTCGAAATGTCTTTTGTTGTTACCTCTGAAAGCGCCTCTTCAAGTTGAGTTTTGATTTCAGTGAAATGTCCTCCATGGTCATTACGCTCTCTCTCTCCAAAACAAAAAATTGGAATCATCTTCAAAGCAAGGGTAGCTTTAAGTTTTTTCCCCGTATCGAGATTACTCTCCCCCATTGCGCGTCTTTCAGAGTGCCCAACCAAAACAAATTCTACCCCGGAAAAAAAAGCCATTCTTGCAGAAATTTCCCCAGTATAGGCTCCTTTCTCTTCAGGAAAAATATTTTGAAGACCTATGGAAACATTTTTTTTCTTCCTCACCAGAGGAAGGAGTGAAGAAAAAAAGAGCGAAGGAGGGAAAAGAACGACAGAAATATTTGAAGGTACCTTAAAAGAAGATTGGAGCACCAGAGTCTTCGCCTCTTTAAGACGAAGCGGATTCATCTTCCAATTTCCGGCGATGATGAGTCGTTTTTTTGTTGATGGCATAGACCCCCATTATAGAGAAGCTAGAAGCTAGAAGCTAGAAGCTAGAAGCTAGAAGCTAGAAGCTAGAAGCTAGAAGCTAGAAGC
>JBBTWL010000004.1:0-5036 GCA_038062775.1 Patescibacteria group bacterium
ACTTAATTAAATATCTAAAGCCAAAACCCCCGCGTATTCCTCCCGCACCCTCCTGCGCGGGGAAAACTCCGCCAAACAAGAATTGAGCCGAGCCAGAGCGAAACCATCCTCCCGCAAAACAGATTCGCTCTGGCTCGTCAATTTTTTACACCACGAATAAAGAAATTACCACCGAGTGAATTCCGCCAGTTTCTCCCCTCAAGGAGAAACCCGCCCACCACATCACCACTCATTCCAAAAAAGAAATTTTACGCGAAACAAGAGAGATATGGGAAGCGGTGATGTGATGGGCGGAGCGACACAGCAGAAGCGAAAGGACATGCCCTCTGGCGTGTCGTGGAGTGGATGCTGGGTCGTGGCGGAATGGAGATAGCTCACTGAACTTTCAAATTTCAAGAATTTTTGATAAAGCTAGGTTCTAGCGAAGTCGTAAAGACACACCCAAATCATTCAACCCCCCGCAACAGAGTTGCGGGGGGTTGAATGATTATTAAAGTTTCTCTATTATTTTTTTCAAATCTATTTGGCTCCAATCAATGTTCATTGGCGGAGTCGAAGTCCCTTGTCCACTTAAACTTTGGAGGGTCTCAAGAGCGGAGAACATATCGAGAGTACTTTGCTTTATCACTCCCCAGTACGGGGCAAGATAGAAATAGGCAACGACAACCGGGCCGATAAAGACAATGAGCTTAATCACTGTCCAAAAAGTAGACCAGCGGGCACTGCTTCGAAGACTTTTAAGTATTCGGTTGTTCTCTTCGGTAACTTCAAGAAGCTTGTCGAAGAGATGTCGGTCCATAGGAGGCATAAAAGAAGAATACCACAGGAAAAATTTCTCTCAAAAGGAAAATCCGCTCGCCTTCTGACGAAGGCGAGCGGACGAAAGCGGAAGCTATTTCCATGGGGTTGTTTCAGATTCGGGTACCCGAAAAATACCCCTGACGATAGCAAGAATGGAGAAAAGGTGAACCTGAAATTTCAAGAGCATCTCTTTGGTTTTTCTTTTCGAATGTACTGTCTTTTGGTACCGTTCCTCGAGTTTCTGGTGCATATCTTTCAAAACCACAATGACACTGTCGTCTATGCTCGTACGGTCTGCACTGTTCACTCCTCCACTCATTTCAATTTCTTGCCGAAGACGCCTTGCGTCTTCGGCAGTCTTTTTGAATTCGGCAAGGAGAGTCTTGATAGAATGTTTCCAGAATTCCATTTTTTGTCGTTCAAAAAACCTTGGTTTTTCCCCTTCCTTTTGAAGAAGGAGGAGGATTATCTCACGGCAGGCCCCCACGAGAGTTATGAAACCCTCTTTTTGAAGCAAGCGAGAATCTCTAGCGACTTTCTTCATTTCACACCCCTTATAAAGATTCGGACTAAGAAGAAGGCTACCAAAAAGAAGGAGGTAAGGAAAGCGAGCCCCAAAAACCTAAAAATGTTAAACCCCCGCCTGTGGCGGGGGTTTTGGGGAAGCAGATGAAACTCCCCCCCCTCACTCTTCATTCTTTTTTTTGAATCTGAGGCCTTTGCGGACCTCTATCGTTGATTTTACCACGCGGATTCCGCCATTTGGAATCTTGAGCCACAAATTCCTCGAGACCGCTTCGACAAGTATCTCAAGATACCTCCTGAAGAGCTCAAGCTCCGCAGAAGTGAGGTTCCTCGAAAGGTGAGAAAGCCGAAACCTCCATACATTTTCCTTCAATCTCTCCCCTTGGTTAACCTCAAGTGGGAGAATTCCTAAAAGAAGCCTCTCGAACCCCTGCGAGACACCCCCGATCTCTTCCAGTATAGCCCCCCTTAAGAGATGGGGAGAGAGATCTCTGGAAATGCCAAACAAGAGGCCCGACTCCACGGAATAGTCCGTGTATGAAACTATTTCCGTTTCATTGTTCACTACATTATTCTCCTCTTCTTTTTTGCAAAACTATACAATTGAAAATCCTAGATTCTCAATTACTATTTCTGAATAGAATTAAATCATATATAAAGATATTGTCAACAGCAACAAATTCCCCCTTGCCGCTCTTTTCTTTACCTATCGTCGATAACTTTAGGAACGGCTTCAGGCACAGGAGTAACTTTTAGATTTTTTGCCTCTAAAACAGTGGGAGTCTCTGTTTTTTGTGAAGAGGCTTCTGCAGGAAAAATGAGATTATATACTTGAGTACCGATAGCCTTTATTTGAGGAAAATAGGGCCCAAGCTGGTAGTAAGAAAAAAAGAAGGCTCCGACAATTACAAGCACCTTGAAAAAAGTCCAAAGCTTCCCCCACCTCATGCGAGTTCGAAGAGATTGTAAAATAGCATTATCCTTCTCGGCGAGAGTCATGAGCTTCTCAAGAAACTGCTTATTTTCATTTGGAGGCATAAAGAAATTATACCTTAAAGATATTCGGTGCTCCCGGCAGGAATCGAACCTACAATGACTCCTTAGGACGGAGCCGTTATATCCATTTAACTACGGGAGCAGTAATGGATACAAGAAATATAGCCGAAAGATGAACCCACGGCAAAAATTTGGATTGGGTCAGATCAGTGGCACACATACACAAATAATACGCCATGGCGTATTATTTGTGTATGTCGTGATCTCCATACGGTTAGATGCCGAGAGCTGTTTTCAGGGCGTCTTCATCGAACCCGATGACAATCTGTCCTCCCGCATCAATAACCGGAACTCCCATCTGCTGTGTTTTCTCAATCATCTCCTGTCTTTTTTCAAGATTTGAGGCCACGTCAAATTCCTCATACTCTACATTATGTTCATGAAAAAACTGCTTCGCGAGCTTGCAATAGGTGCAGGTGGGAGTCGTGTAGATGGAAACTTTTTTCATGTATTCAATTTTTTAGAACTCATATTGTAACACAAAATTTCTCTCAAAATACTAGTGCGGAATATGAGAATCGGGGTCAAGTTTCTAAGCTCGCCAAATTCCATTGACTCGCTAAGAACTTCCTCCCCGGGCTCGGCCCATGATTCTTTCACTTCGTTCAAGAATCAGCTTCGCGGCCTCCGCCTTTCGATTCTCGTATCCCGCTACAAAAATACAGTCGCCAAATACTTTGTATTTATCTCCTTATTTTTGTGCGGAATACGAGAATCGAACTCGTGTCCGTTGCTTGGGAAGCAATCGTTCTGCCACTAAACTAATCCCGCGTTACTTTTTCTTTCACTGAAAAAATGCTCTCACTCGGTCGAATATCCGGGTGACTGGATTCTCATCATCCAGTGTAGAAACTGGCTCCTCTTTGGTAATAATAATCACCTCCTCCCCTTCTTTTTTAACCGTAAATCGCTTCCGAAGCTCCGCCTCAAGTCCTGCGGGAGAATTCAACCGATCAATCTCTTTGATGAGAAAAATCTTTCGGTCGTCAACGCTTTTGAGCTTCTCTTCGGCATCCACCCGATGAAGAAGAGCCTCCGAATGCTTCTCATACATCCCCCACACCCCTCTTCCTCCAAAGACAAGAACAACAATAAGAAAAAGGAGAGAAAGAACCTCCCAGAAACCCCCTTTTTTTGAACTCCGCTTGTCGATGGCCATAGCAACAGTATGAAGGAGGGGGGAGAATTTGGAAAGATTTGAAAGAAACCATTTTCTTTGTATAATAGCTCTCAAATAAAATACCTCCTGCCTCAATGTTTCTCAATAAAAAGCATAAGCGCTGGCTCCAGATATTTTGGGCCGTGGTCGCCATCATCATCATTTTGAGTATGGTTCTCTTTCTCGTTCCCTCTCTTCTCCTCCCATAGCTTCTCCCCTCTCTTCAATACGTAATTCTAGATACTTCCTTCCTCTCTTCTCCCTCCTTACGCTCCGTCTCGACGAATCATTTTGATAAACACGTCTTGGGGAATATTGACCACCCCGCGCTCTTGGAGTTTCTCCTTCCCTTTCTTCTGTTTCGCCCACAGCTTCATTTTACGAGTAACATCTCCGCCATTTTTCCCGAAATCTCCAAGACTTTTCTTGAGCGCCGTAATAGTGCGTGAAGAGAGAATTCTCCCGAGCGCCTTCGCCTGAATTTTGACCGTAAAAAGTTGTTTGGGAAGAATGTGGTAGAGTCGTTCAACGGATCTTTCCGCCTCCTCTTGCGCCTTCGATATGGGAACCACTTTTGAAAACGCCACCACCGGTTCTTCCGCTACATAAATATCAAGTCGAGTTACCTCCGCCGGACGCAACGCTTCAATTTCATAGGAAAGTGAAGCGAACCCAGAAGAGAGACTTTTTAATTCATCGAAAAAATTTCGCATGAGTTCCCGAAGAGGCATCGTGATTTCAAGGCTTACTCGATCTCCCCGAACATCCGTGTCTCCCGGAATCGCTTCGTAAGAGAAGAGAGCGGGCATAATATTTTGAAGGTACTTCGAAGGAGCGATAATTTTTGCTCTCACCCACGGCTCATAGACTTTTTGAACAAGACCTGAATCGGGGAAAAGGGACGGAGTAAAAATCTTGACTCGCTTCCCGTTTTTCATTTCCACTTCGTAGGTGATGGAAGGAGTAGTAACAATTAAGTTTAAATCAAACTCACGCTTCAGGCGTTCGGTAATAATTTCCAAATGAAGCATGCCAAGGAATCCGCACCGAAACCCCCTCCCCAAAGACCCCGACTGTTCCTCCTCAAAAGAAAGAGAAGCATCAGAGAGACGGAGGCGCTCAAGCGACTGTCGAAGGAGAACTAAATCATCTTGGCTTTCTGGGTAGATCGAGGCCCAAATGACCGCTTTTGGGTTCATATACCCAAGGAGAGCATCACTCTCTTTGAGGCGCTCTCCTCCCACCGTGTCACCAACGGAAGCAATACCAGGGCGCTTAATACCGGTCACGATGTAACCAATCTCCCCTTCTCCAAGAGAGAGGACCTCTTTTGGCTCTGGGGCAAAAACTCCCACCTCAAGTGCTTGGAATTTTTCATGCGCTTTAAGAAGGGAGAGGCCATCACGCTTTTTCACTGACCCGGAAAGTACGCGAACATAAAGAATGACGCCTTGATGATTTGAGTATTGAAAATCAAAGACGAGAGCTCGAAACC
>JBBTWL010000005.1:0-2753 GCA_038062775.1 Patescibacteria group bacterium
GAGAAGATCCGAAATTTATTGCGCGGCGTATGGTTGTTTTTGCGAGTGAAGACATCGGACTCGCGGTACCCACAGCCCTCGTCGTTGCGAATGAGGTTTTCCGCGCGGTTGAAACTATCGGACTTCCGGAATGCGGAATTAATCTCGCCCACGGAGCAGTGTATTTATCGGGGTGCAAAAAAGATCGCTCCGCCTATGATGCGTACCATGAAGCCAGAGAAGATGTTTTGAAATTTGGGAATCTTCCTATTCCTCTCAAAATAAGAAACGCCCCGACAAAACTTATGAAGGACTTGGAGTACGGAAAAGGATATGAAAAATATGACGACGAGTCTTATTTACCGGAGAAATTAAAAAATAAAAAATATCTTAAGAAAAAACTCAAGAAAAAAGATGAGTAGGAACTTCCACAGTCACAGCTCTCGTTTTCAACCAAAAAGTGTTGAATAATTTTGATATGGTGCTACTATCATGCGCAGAAATTTGTACATACTTTTCGGGAGAAAGGAAATGACCAAAAAAACGCTCCTTGAGGAACCCTCCCTCGATAAGCTCGAGACAAGTATTCTCGATAACTGGGACACTGTCGGCCGGAAACTTCTTCCAGGAGATGGGCCTAAGCAGGCGATTGTCGATTACCCGGAAAATCCGAAAATCATCAAAATCGACAAGCACTCTCCTTTCGGGAACCCCTCTTCTCCTCCCATCAAAATCACCAAAGACGCGGTGGACAAACTTTTGCAAATGAGATTCCTCAGACAAGACAAGGTGGGAACATGGAGAAGGAGGATTGTTATGACCCTCACTCAAGCGGGTAAGGTTCATTTCAGAACCCACAACAGCATGGGTGAAATTCTCCGGCCGAATCCTTGGATGGAGTCGAATCAGCAATTTTTCACCGCTCGGAGGTTTTGAAAGGTTCTTTTGATGTGCTGGGCTCCTATTAAGGAGCCCATTTTGTTTGGACTCCCGCCCTTTGCCCCCCAAGCCAAATTCGCATAAAATAGAGGGGTTACTAAATAACAATTGTTTATATGTGGCAAAAAATTCTTAATTGTAAATGCTTGGATAGTTGGAGAGATTGGTCATACCTTTTTCTTCGAGTCGTTGTCGGTGCCGTATTCTTTATGCACGGATACCAGAAATTGACCCAATTCACCATCCCAGGAGTTGCTCAAAATTTGATTACTGGAGGCCTCGGATGGCAGTTCCCAATGTTCTGGGCCTACCTCTTGACCTACGGCGAGCTTATTGGAGGAGCCTTTCTTATTTTGGGACTCTTCACTCACTGGGCGGCAAAAATTTCGGCCTTTATCGCTTTCGTGGCCTTAATCTTTATCCACCTCAAGGGCGGGTTCTTCCTCTCGGGTAACGGGTATGAATATATTCTCACCCTTCTCGCGGCAAGTATTTACCTCATGTCGGCAGGCGCAGGCAAGTACTCCCTCGACAAGATGTGGCGAAACAAGGACTCGATGATGTAATCATCGGTTTCTTGCCAATCAAAAGCCCTCCGCCTAGGCGGAGGGCTTTTGATTTTACTCTTTCTCTCTGTGTGATATACCTTTGTGGCTATGCCTATCCACCGAAAAAGAATACAGAAGAACCCACAACCTTCTCACTTCCACATGGGAGTAACTTTCCCCATGCGGATAAACAAATACCTTGCTCTCAAAAAACTCTCTACAAGACGCGAAGCGGATGAAATGATTCAAAAAGAGCGCGTTCTCATCAACGGACGTCTTGCCGTTTTGGGCGACAAAGTTGAAAAAAGAGATGAGGTAGAAATAATGGGAGATCGAAAGAAATACCGCTACTTCGCCTACTACAAGCCCCGAGGCATTATTACCCACTCCCCGCAGAGAGATGAAGAGTCAATCGGTGATATTGTCCCCCTCGAAAAAGTTTTTCCTGTCGGAAGACTCGATAAAGATTCCTACGGGCTTATTATTCTTACCGATGACGGACGAGTTACCGATGCTCTCCTCAACCACAAATACGAGCATGAGAAAGAATACGAGGTGACCTGTCTCGATAAACTACCAAAAGATTTCAAAGAAAAAATGGAATCAGGCGTAAATATCGGCGACTACGTTACCAAACCATGCCAAGTAGAAATTCTTGAAAAGAAGAAATTCTCTATTATTTTAACCGAAGGCAAAAATCACCAGATCCGCCGAATGTGCGGAGTCTTTGGACAAAGCGCTCTTGAGCTCAAGCGTACCCGCATTATGAATATTGAACTCAGCCGATTGCGACCTGGGGAATTCCGTCCTATCCAAAAAATCGAGCTCACCAAGTTTCTCACCTCAATTGGGCTTTAAATCTTTTCTATATATTTCTCAAACGCTTCAATAAGGCCGAGTTGATAGGAGACTATTCTTTCCTTTGCCGTTTCAATATCAAAAAACTCTCCCCTGTCCACCTCCGGAATTTCCATCTGCTCCCCCGTTCTCGGAGGCCAGTCAATAAATATCGTATTACTTTTCAATTTCGCAGGATCGCAGTCCCCCTCAAATGCCCAGGCATAAACTTTACTTCTATCTTTCCTTCCCACACTTCCAAGAGAAATGAAAGACTCCGAAAATTCAAATCCCGTCTCCTCGACAAATTCTCTTTTGGCCGTTTCAAGCAAATCCCCCTCTCTCTCCCCTTCCCCCTCATCAATTCTCCCCTTTGGAAGACTCCAACATCCCACATCTTTATTTTTCCAAAATGGCATTCCGATTGCCCGGGTGGTTGAAATGGATTGG
>JBBTWL010000006.1:0-4344 GCA_038062775.1 Patescibacteria group bacterium
CGGGGCGCAGAAGGCATAGGCAAGAGCGATGCCGATAGCACCGGAAGCCACGGTATGAAGAATAGTTGAACCCAAAAATCGAAGGCTCCCCATGACGGCTCCTCGGGCGAGATCGGCTTGTTGGAGAGGGTCGACGAGATAAAAGAAGTTTTCAAAGGCCGCGAAGCCGATGGCGGCGGTCATGAGGTAGATCATATTATCTATCGGTTGGTCATTCTCTCTTCGACGAAGAGCTACCAGAAAAGCGGCGCTGAATTTCGCTATTTCTTCAACGGTGGCCCAGAGGACGAGGACTCCAAGGCCCTTTCCGGGGATGAAAGAGCCAATGGCAGTTTCAATAAAAATAACCGGAATAGTCGCGGCCACTCCAGCAAGAAATGTCGCCACGATTAAGTGTCGTGGCTCGGGCTCTCGCCTGTCTTCGCGAAGCCAAAACAAAAGCCAGATTATGGCGGGAAGTATTCCTCCAAGAAAAGAGAGAAAGAGCGATGTAGACGGGAGCATGTGTCAAAAGGCCAAAATTATCAATGTGGCCACGTCTCAATCATAAGCGGAGTTGAACCGTTTTTCCACGGAGAACTCTGCCAAATTTCTTCTGTAATAAATGGCATGAATGGATGGAGGAGTTTAAGAGAAGAAGAAAGAACGGAATTGAGAAGAAATACTCGGGACTGTTTTTCTAGAGTATTCTCTCCTTTCAAAATATCCTTACTTTCTTCAATAATTTTGTCGGCAAATTCGTGCCAGAGATAGTGGTAGAGTTTTTCTCCGGCGAGGTAGAAACGGTAGTTTTCTAAATCGTCCGTGATTTCTTTCGAAAGATCGGTAAATATTTTCCATTTTTCCGCGTCTTCTTTGGTGAGCTCGGAATCTTTTCCTGTGTGGGGAGTCATCTCGAAAATAAACCGTGAAATATTCCAGAGTTTATTGGCAAATTTTTTATACGCGTTGATTTTTTCTTCGTAGAGGGCCGTAGTAGTCCCCGGAGTGTTTCCAATAATAAGCGCCATCCGTAAAGCGTCTGTTCCGTATTTTTCGGAAAGTTCGAGCGGGCTTATGACGTTTCCTTTGCTCTTACTCATTTTTTGTCCATCTTTGGCGGTGACGATTCCATGAAGGTAGACGGTACTAAAAGGAAGTTTTCCCGTCCGATAGAGACCAAGCATGAGCATTCGGGCTACCCAGAAAAAAATAATTTCTCCGGCCGTTTCCATAACTTGAGTCGGGTAAAATTCTTTGAAATCTTTGCTGTCGGGAAACCCGAGGGTGGCGAAGGGCCACTGTCCTGATGAAAACCAGGTATCAAAAGTGTCAGAATCTTGTTCGTACTTGGCGTTACAGAATTCACACTCTGGTTGGTCAAGAGAGACGATAGTCTCAATACATTTGCCTACATCCTCCTCTCGCCCGGGTTTTGGAATACATTTTTTCTCATGGTACCAAGCCGGAATCGGAATTCCCCACACAATCTGTCGAGAGACATTCCAGTCTTCGATGGAACGAAGCCAGTGGAGCATTATTTTCTGGTACTGTTCGGGGTAAAATACTATTTCGTCTTTTTCTATTTTTTCTATAACCGGTTTTGCCAGAGGAGGCATCTTAATGAACCACTGGTCTCTCACTTGTGGCTCGATAGCGCCCAAACATTTGTAACAGCGCTTGATGGTGTGTTTGTAGTTTTCATCTGTTTTTACCAGAAGTCCTTTCGCAGTGAGTTTTTCGACAATCTTTGCTCGAGCCTCTGTGATTTTTTGTCCGGCGAATTCTTCCGCCAGAGGGAGAAGTTTCCCCCGAAGATCAATAATTGGTTCAACATCCAGTCCGTGTCGCTTGGCAATTTCAAAATCAATTTGTGAGTGGGCGGGGGTGATGGTCATAGCTCCTGTCCCGAAATCTTTCTCCACGGCTTCATCTTTAATAATGGTTGCCTCAATTGGCCCATTTATCCATTCCACCGTCAATTTGTCCCCATGTTTGTACTTGGCATAACGCCGATCATTCGGGTGCACGACGACATATTTATCTGCGAATTTTGTTTCGGGGCGCACGGTTCCAATCGTGAAAGGTCCGTATTTCAAATAATAGAATGGAGTTTGTTCTTCGGTACTTTCTGTTTCCAGTTCAGAGAGGGAAGTCTGGTGTTTCGGGCACCAGTTTACCGTTCGCTTTCCGCGGTAGACGAGTCCGTCATTGTAGAGTTTTTGGAAAGTTCCATACACCGTTTTAATGATATCGGAATCGAGAGTAAATTTTTCTCGGCTCCAATCACAAGAAGATCCGAGTTCGCGAAGTTGTCCTTCCATAAATTGCTTGTTGTGAAGGGTGAAGTCCATGATTTCTTTTCGAAGCTCTTCCGGGTCCATTCCAAATCGAGAACGACCCTCTTTTTCAAGTTTCTTTTCATACACGACTTGAGTCTCGAATCCGGCATGGTCAGCTCCCGGAAGCCAAAGAGTTTTATGTCCCTGCATTCTTTTGAAGCGGATAATGAGGTCTTCAATCGTCACGAAAACCGCATGCCCGGCATGAAGAGAGCCGTTGGCATTCGGAGGGGGCATGATGATGGTAAAAGGCTCCTTATGGCGCTCTCCGAGCTTGTCAGGGTTAAAGAGACCACTCTCTTCCCAGAGCTTATAAATTCGCCCTTCGGTCTCGGAGGGGGAGTAAGGTTTGAGGAATTTTTCCGGAATATCGGCCATAGATTGGCTTAGTATAGCAAAGGAAGCCTTGTTTTCGAGTGTCAGAAAGAGAGATTCCCGTTGGCGCGGACGTTTGTCCGCGCCGGTCTTTGTTTGGTGTAGAAAATTCGAACTGACGCAACAACGCCAATCATAATCGCGTTATCAGTGGTAAATTCGTAAGGGGGAAGAAACAGATCAAATTGTGCAACACCGAGTGTTGCACAATTTCGGTGGGCATGGGTAAAGGATTCACGGACTTTTTTGTTGGCCGAGACTCCTCCTCCGAGCACCAGCGTTTTCGCTTTTGTTTTCTCAAGAGCTTTGAGAGATTTCGAAAGAAGCACTTCGGAAACCGCATTTTCGAATTCTTGGGCAATTTGTTTTTTTATTTCATCCGTCAAATTATTTATTTTTTTTACCGTATACAGGACAGATGTTTTGAGTCCTGAAAAAGAGAAATCAAAATCTTTGCTGTTAATCATTGGTCGAGGAAGAGGGTACGCGGAAGGTTGCGGACGGGACACGGATTCACGCGGAAATTCTTTTCGTGCCTCTTCAGCCAGTTTCGATATTTCCGGACCTCCGGGGTAGGGAAGTCCGAGCACGCGCGCGGCCTTGTCAAAGGCTTCTCCAACAGCGTCATCGCGCGTTTGTCCGACGATAGAATAGGTTCCCAGTTTTTTCATAAGCACAAGCTCGGTGTGTCCTCCGGAGATAAGAAGAGCGAGGGTCGGGAGAGAAGGAAGAGAAAGCTTCAAGCTTTTAGCTTTGAGCTTCTTTTTTTCTTCCAGCATGGAAGAAAAAATATGTCCCTCCATATGATTCTGCGGGTAGAGTGGAATGCCCCAAAATTTTCCAAGCGCTTGAGCAAAATTTATCCCCACCCAGAGTGCTGGCTCAAGACCTGGGCCGAAAGTAACTGCAAGAGCATCGATTTTTGGCGCGTCGTAGTTTTCAAAAAATTCTTGGAGTTTTGGGCGAAGAGTTTCTTCTCGGTGCAAGAGACCGAGAAGTTCTCTCTCTTCCTGTTTTGTGAATGAAGCCTCCTTCTTTTTGGGTCGAAGCATCTTTGCCTCTTTGAGCGCTTCGATTAAGAGTGGAACAAGATTTTCTTCGTGTTCTCTTCGGGCAAGGGTCGGGTAGACCCCTCCATATTGTTCGTGGAGTTTTGCCTGCGAAAAAAGCGCGTTGCCCAAAACCGTAAAAGAAATTCCTCCTCCATTTTTTCCGGTTGTTTTTTGGGCATCAAGTATGGCAACCGCTGTTTCATCACAGCTTGTTTCTATGGCGAGAATTTTCATTTATGTAATCTATACTACTTTTTCCACAACATCAATTTATTCTTATTGGAACCTCTGATATCATATTATACATGCTATCTAAATGGTTCGAATTAAAACCCAAAGCTCTTAAACTTCGGAGAAGTGGACTTTCTTTGAAAAAGATAGAAACTCGGCTTGGTATACCGCGCTCTACCTTAAGTGGGTGGTTAAAAGACGTAGAACTTACAAAAACTCAGAAAGCGAAGCTTGATCGTGATTGGAGAAATGCTCTCGTAAAGGCGAGAAAATACGCGGTTCTTTGGCCCAACCCTCAAAAACGAATTCGTCTTGACGAAGCTAGAAAAGAGGCTCAGTTAGTTCTTGGTAAGATGTATATAAAA
>JBBTWL010000007.1:0-2421 GCA_038062775.1 Patescibacteria group bacterium
CATTGAACAAGACGCGGACGTCGTGATGTTCATACACCGAGAAGACAAATACAAAGAAGATTCGGACAAAGTAAACATCGCCGAAATTCTTATCGAAAAGCACCGAAACGGCCCAACCGGAAAAGTGGATCTTTATTTCGACGCCGAACGGGGCTCATTTTTGTCGGTTGATAAAAGCAATTTCGGCTCCTTTGCCGGACAGTCTTCCGGAGGAAACGCGCAAGAGTTTTAATTTCTTCTTTCTATCTTCTATCTTCTCCTTCCGTAATTCTTAATACTTACGTCATAATTCTTCCCCACCCATCCACCCATGAATGCGATTGAAAAATTGACCGAAAAGTTCAGAGACTTCCCCGGCATAGGGCCACGGCAGGCGAAACGTTTCGTTTATTTTTTACTTTCGAGGCATGGTGGCTACCTTGACGAAATCTCAACCCTCATAAAAGATGTGAAGAAAGAAATTTCGCAATGTCCGGAATGTTTCCGTCTTTCCCCCAAACGAAATGGCAATTCCTGCTCTATTTGTTTTGATACTTCCCGAGATAACTCTCTTTTGGCCATTGTCGAAAAAGACATTGATTTGGAAAACATTGAGCGAAGTGGTGCTTACAGGGGACGATACTTTGTTCTTGGAGACGCTCTTCCCATTCTTGAAAAAAATCCTGAAAAGAGAATCCGCTCCACAGAACTTTTCTCTCGCATCTCTACCCTTTCCGAAAAAGGCACTTTGAAAGAAGTCATCCTTGCCCTCTCGGCTAATGCTGAAGGAGAAAATACCGATATCTATATTAAAAACCTCCTGCGCCCTCTTCAAGAGAAACACCCTTTCGTTATCTCTGTCCTCGGCCGTGGCCTTTCCACCGGTTCCGAGGTGGAGTACGCCGACTCCGACACGCTCAAAAACGCCTTCCTCCATCGCGATGGAAATCATTAAAGTTTAAAGAAAACGAAATCCTCTTCCTTGATTGAAATCAAGGAAGAGGATTAAAGACTGACACGAATGGCTTGATATTGAAAGTGACTTGAAAGAGTTTGGCAGAGATTCTGATCCCTCAATGACTCCTTCCCAGTCCTCGATCGATGGATACAGTTCCGATAGTACGGAATTCCGTGCCCCATTTCTGGATAATCTCCGAAACGTTTACGAATTGTTCCCGGCTCACAAGAAAGCGGGTCCGTCTTGCTTCCGGATATGCGGACAAGGGCTTCAATGGCTCCTTCGCCGATTACTATCCCGATTTCAGAGATTCCACTGCCAAAAAATTTCCCAAGCCCGTAATGTTGTTCGCTGGAGCCTTTGGGATAAAGAATTTTTGGAACCCATTCAGGAAGAATAAGTTGCCACGCACCCGTAATTTTCCCAGCTTCCCGTATCATCTCCCGTATTTCACAGGCGTATTTCATACCTTCTGGTTTGATAATGTAAACCGTTCGTTCTTCCTTCTCCACACTCTCCATAACGCGTTACCTCTCTTGATGTATCACAAACATGACATGAGACGAACAAAACTATATAAACATAAGCATAAAAAGTCTGGAGAACCAAATGTGGCGACACCCATACAATATTCGCCATACAATATTCAAAAGATGCTCACTGCCCCTCCGCGGTACCACAAACCCCTCTTCCCCAACTGCATGACATCCGATGTCATGCAGTGGATGTCATGCAGTTGTGCCTTATCCTTATCCGCACCCCCATTTAGGACATCCGATGTCCTAAATGGGGGTGGGTCCGATGTCACGCATGGGGGGGTATCGTGCATTGGGGGGTTGGGGAAAATAGGGGTTAGCGGCCCATATTGTACAGGCGTTTGATTTCAGAGGCGGAAAGCGCGCGGTTGTAAACACGGACATCGTCGATGAGGCCATTAAATACTCTATTTCCATTCGCATCGTTGCTAATTTGAAAAGGTATGGTATTGCTAACAGAGTCGCTTTGCGTACTACCATCAGTCTGCCTTACTCCGTCCTTATAAAGTGTCAGCAAACCGCTAACTCTTTGACCGATGTAGTGATGCCACTTGTTATCATTTTGATTAGCCGCCGTGCGAGCCATGTTAGCGGCAGAGCCGTCACTTAGGGCATTGAAATAAATTACGTTATTTGCGTCAGTAATTATTCCATATCCTGTGTTAGTCGTTGATTCTTTCCCAACTGCCGAGTTAAATGTACTCCCCTGACTTACATAACCTTTGAATTTTATCCAAACACTTATGGCAAAATCTCCGGTCCCAAAATCAAGACTCCCATTTGCAGGGTCTCCGACATTAACAGTGTCATCCACCCCGTCAAACTTCAGCCCCTGCCCTATTCTTCCAGCGACAGGAGCCGTAGTAGTGCTCATATTCGTCATCGTGCCGTGATTCCCATTTCCCGATTTATCAAGTGTTTTGTTGGTATTCCACGCGGTGTCTTTTC
>JBBTWL010000008.1:0-10007 GCA_038062775.1 Patescibacteria group bacterium
GAGAAAGCTCTTTGAAAGAAATTTTTCCGCCAAAAAGAATTTCTGTTGTTCTTTCGCAGGCGGTTGCTGTTTTTCCCCCATGAATGAGACTGGTTTCTTCTTGTGCCAAAGCTCTCTGCGCGGATCTCTCTTCGGGATGTTCTTTCATCTCTCTTTCAATCCGAGAAATTTCTTCATCAGAAATTTCGGTAAGCATCGGGAGGAATTCAAGCGCGCTTTCATCGGAAAGCGAGAGCCAAAATTGATAGAACGTAAAAGGTTTTGTTTTCTTTCCGTCGAGCCAGACTGTCCCACTCTCGCTTTTCCCAAATTTCTTGCCGGTTATTTTATCAACCAGCAAAGGAAAAGTTATGCCGTGGGCGGACTTACCCAGCTTTTTTCGGATAAGTTCAATGCCGGAAGTAATATTGCCCCACTGATCGGAGCCCCCCACTTGAAGAGTTGCTTCATGGCGTTCAAATAAGTGAAAAAAGTCATAGGCCTGAAGAAGAGCATAGGAAAATTCGGTATAAGAAATAGAAACTTCCGGCCTTTCTATGCGTTCGCGAACATTTTCTTTCCGAATCATTTCATTAATCGTGAAATGTTTTCCAATATCTCGAAGAAACTCGAGAAGATTCTCTCTCTTAAGCCAAGACTCATTATTTACCAATTCGAATTTTGAAGTACCAAGCGTTTCCGCGATTTGTCCCTTCAGTGCCCGCGCATTTGGGGAAACTTCCCCCTCCGAAAGAGCGGTTCGTTCGGAAGTCTTTCCCGAAGGATCTCCAATCGTCCCCGTCGCTCCTCCAAGAAGAATAATGGCTTTCATACCCGATTTCATAAGCGTTCGTGCTAAAGAGAGAGGAACCAGGTGCCCAACATGGAGAGAGTCCGCCGTTGGATCAATGCCAAGATAGAAAGTTTTTACGCCCGAAAGTGCTTCCTCAAGAGAAGCGTCTGAATGCTGAAACACGAGGTGGTGTTTCGTAAGCGCTTCGGCAAGCTCTTTTGGACCCTGGGTCATGATACGAATAAATATACTGTACTTTCGGGACGAATCAAAAGCCCCGCATTGGTGCGGGGCTTCCCCTGTACTGGGAATCAGTGTTTCGGACGGGAGATTTCATTCCCTCGGCGGACTCCCCGAAGATAGTGACTCCGATGAGTCTTTATTTCCACATCACGATCATGGAGGGTAAAACGAACAATCGGCTGATTGGGTTCTTGTTTGAATGCGTGAATCCTCAGATTGAATCTTGAGATAGCTCGAAAAGCTCTTCGAACATCGGGATATCCGTTCGGACACTCGAAGAAATTTCGGCGTTTCCCATCAGCGCACAACATGTCTTTGTGAAGGAGTTCGGGATTCTGCTCCCCGATTACTCCGACAAGATAGTCATTGGTTGTTGGGTCATCATCTACCGCCCGTAAGTACCAATTCGTCTTCATCTTCCACCTCCATTAAAAAGTTGAAAAGAGTCTCTCTACAAACTATCAGAAAGTTCATAAAAAGCTATTCACTCGTCTTCCCGTCAAAATGTTCCTCGAATACGTCAGCTTTTGTTTTCTCTACCACCGCATCCAAATGTTCCGGTGGAGCATAAATCGTGTAAAGTTTGAGCTTCCCTACACCGACATTGATAACATTATGCAAAGTGCCTTCGGGAATGATAACGGCTTCATCCGCTTTCATAAGAGTCTCCACTCCATCAAGAATTACCTTCGCCTCCCCTGCTTCAAAACGAATAAATTGCTCGAGATGATGCACTTCTTCTCCAATTTCTTCCCCCGGCTGAAGCGTCATAAGTACCAACTGCATGTGGGGAGCCGTATAGAGCACGCGACGATAGTCTTCATTTTCAAGCGTCGCCTTCTCAATATTGAGGTGAAATCCTTTCATCGCTTTATTATTTTATTTCTTGTTATTTTAGCACCTCCCAGAGTCCCGGGTCCGCTCCTCCATCTATCTTAAATATCGAAACCCCGCGGACTCCAAGTTTCTTTGCTAAATCAATTTTGTCTTTTATGGCAATAGCATCACTCCACCAGACAATGTTTGTCGGGCCCTTCAGAGGAGCTCCGGGAAGATTTTGTGCCACCGATGAAGTCGAAAGAGGCTGACCTCCCTCCTCTTGTGAATTTTGCGATACTAAAGAAGCCGTCGAAGTCGGCGTGTACATAAAACTTATTTCATTTGAGGCATTTCGAGTTGGAGTAATGCCAAGAGATTTTGCGAGATCAATGCCATACTTTGGATTCAGCGCCCACTCTAAATCATAGCGATACCCCCGCTCGGAAAGTTTGGTGAAGGTGTATTCATATCCATAGGTAGCGAGTCCTATAGAGATTTTTTTCTTTGGAATATTCTTCGCCACAAGGAGAATGCTCTTCTCCACCCATGCCGGATCCGCGACGGGAATATAGGGAGCCATGCGGGCGCGGTTCAGCACAACATCAATCGTCCCCTGATCGTAGGCCATGAAACGGACTCGGTCACAATATTTATTGATCGCCACGAAATCATTGGCGTAGCGAATATCTTTGGGAATGTTGTCGTAACGAGACTCGAGCGGAGTCCGGATTTCAATCGTACACATCACCCACTTCTTTCCCATCCGCTGATAAAGCCCCTTGAGAAAAGTTGAGAAGTAATCCATCGTCTCTGCCCTCTTCCCTTCGAAATCAATATCGATTCCATCATAATTATTATTTTTGACGAGAGCCGTAATTTCATCTTCAAGCGCTATGCGAGTTTTCTGATTCGAAAGAATACGATGAATCGCTTCTGTATCAGACCACATGACGGTTGGAATGATGCGGATTTTTTTCGCTTTCGCGGAAGTAATGAGAGAAGTCCATGGCTCTTCATTCATCTTCGCCGTATCCGCCAGCGTACCGTTTATTTTCACACTGTATCCGAAAGGATTAATTTCGGTGAAGGCATCAAGATGTTGCAGAGCTTCCGTAACCCCGCGATCTTTTCTCCAATACGGAATCCACCCCGACACTTCAAGTTTTGCTTGAGCCTTCGTCGCTTGTACCTCAAGACCCGAAAAAACGAAAGGAAGAAAGATGGGCAAGACAAGAAGCCCCTTAAGAACTGTCTTAAACGTATTTTTCCCAAACATGTCCCCAGTATAACAAATAAGAAACCGACGCTACCAAATTAGAAAATGAGACTAAATATCCATTTCAAAACATTCACTCCAAGTAAAAGGAGGGTCAGGAGAACCCCGATAAAAACAAAGAGAGCGATGAAAAATCGAATTTTCTCCCACCCACCGAGACTTGCATAGTTACTGTGGGTCCGATATTTTTTGAAAAACTCTTGAATCATGCTTTTGGAAATAATTTTTCGTTACGCTTCCCCAGAAAGCTACCGCGCTGTTTTGCCGTAAATGCAACCCACACACGTAACTTGTTTTTCACGAGTCACAATATATTTATTGCCACAGGCACAGATAACGATAGTGCTTCGAAGCGGTTTAAATACCCACTTTCCCCGTTGGCTCGCTGTTTTTTTTCCTCCAATTGGAGGAGTAATTTTTTGTATATTAATCAATGACGATGAAAGCTAATCAATAAACGTTAGCGCTTTTCCTTTCTTTCCGGCTCGGCCAGTTCGTCCGATGCGGTGAATGTAGTCCTCGTGCGAAGAGGGGAGGTCATAGTTGATAACGTGAGAGACGCCGACGATGTCGAGTCCGCGAGCGGCAACATCCGTTGCGACTAAGACTTGCACATGATCGCGCTTGAAGAGGTCGAGTGCTTTTTGTCGTCCGCCTTGGGTTTTATTCCCATGAATAGATTCCGCGCGAAACCCTCGATCAACGAGGGTTTTCGCCAGTTTCTCTACTCCATGTTTGGTGCGTCCGAAAATAAGAACCTTATTGTATTCTTTCTGTACTAAAAGATCATGAAGAATATTAATTTTGTCTTGCCCTTCGGGAACGCGAATAACATCCTGCTCAATAGCGGAAAGAATCTCTTGTGTTTTGACACTAATGCGCACGGGCTCGTGTAAAAATTCTCCGATAAGTTTTTCTATTTCATGTGAAAGCGTTGCGGAGAAGAAAAGCGTATGACGAGGAGAGGGAAGCTGGGCTAAAATATTTCGCATATCATTAATGAATCCCATATCGAGCATACGATCGGCTTCATCCAAAACGGCCGTTTGAAAATCAGAAAGCGAAAAAGCTCTTCGAAGGAGCAAGTCTTTGAGGCGCCCCGGGGTGCCTATGACAAAATGAGGTCCTCGGCGAAGAGCGGCGAATTGTGAGCCGATGCCGATACCTCCCACGCATACCGCTTGAGAAATGTTGAGTCCTGTTGAAAACCCCTTGAGCTCCTCTGAAATTTGCTGGGCAAGCTCGCGGGTTGGAACCATGATAAGTACCCCCGCGTTTTTATCTTTGAGAACCTTATCAATAAGTGGAATAAGGAAGGCGGCGGTTTTCCCGGTGCCCGTGTTCGCGATGCCTACCACATCCTCGCCTCGGAGAAGATGCGGAATAGCACGGTCTTGAATGGGAGTTGGGTCCGTGTAGCCCTTTTTTGAAATATTTACTTTGAGTCGTGCGTCAACGGCAAAATCTTCAAAGCGATGTTCTGGAATAAAATGAGGAGCTTCCTCGGCCACAACCGTTTTGTTGATATAGCGAGTCACATCAATTCTCTTTATTGGGAAACCGCGCCCTCCCCCTCCTCTCCCCATCCCTCTTCCTCTTCCACCATATCCTCCCTGTCTTTGTCCCTCAAAACGACCCCCTCCAGATGGAGCACGAGAAGAGCCCCCACGTTTGGCATGGAAGGGACGCTGTTTCAGGCGGTGTGTCCGCGTACTATTCGGTCGTGTCGGATTCATGAGGTGAACTTCAGGAGAACTACTGCAAATCAAGAGATAGAGCGAGTGCTTCTTTAGTTAAGAGCCACTTTAACACATGATTAATTTTCTGTCAAAATACCCAAGAAAAGCTGAAGTTTTACTCTTATAAAGGATACGGAGCGCCGTCAAAATTTAAAAACTTTCCGTTCCACTTTTCGTCCCAACGAGAAAGAAGAGAGATAATTTTCTCGGCCTGAACTTTCGGCTCGCTTTCACCGCGGAGGTTCATAGCTGTCCGAACACTCCCGGGATGAACCGCAAATGTCCGAATGTTCTTTGGGAGGTCATGGACGCTTGCAAGCGTCAACATGTTGAGTGCCACTTTGCTGGCTCGGTACCCATAGTTTCCCGAAGATTCTTCTTCCTCGTCATGAAACGACGCTCGACAACTTGAAACATTCACCACAAAAGAAGGATCTTCGGAAAGGAGCGGGAGAAATTTCTGAAGTATCATCATCGGCGAAACGGCATTTACTTCAAAGAGATTGCGCAATACTAAACGATCGAGTTTTTTAAGATTGGTAGCTTTCTCTTTTTCATTATTTGTCGCCGTGTCCTTATTGATTCCGGCATTATTAATCAAGAGATCTATCCGAGACGTATTCTCGCGTATCTTCGCAACCGCTTTTTCAATAGACACATCATCCGTGACGTTAAATGGAATCCATACAAGATTCTCTTTTGATGGCAAGGAGGAAGAAATTTTTCGCGTACCGCCAAACACTTTCCACCCTTCCGAAAGAAGATGCCGAACAAAACCAAGCCCGAGTCCTTGGTTTGCTCCAGTAATAAAAGCAGATTTCATTTGAAAGTGAAATTATAAACTCGCTCTGACAAAAATTGCTACGTGCTAGTCAATGTAGAAATGCTATCGCCAAAAATTCAATGCGTCTCGTGCGCGATACCCTATCACGAGTTGGCTGCGGGACTTGGATTCGGACCAAGATAAACGGATTCAGAGTCCGTTGTCCTACCATTAGACGATCCCGCAAAAAGCTGACAGCTACAAGCTAGTAGCTCAAAGCTTGCAATGGAGAGTAGCAGAAAATAGCTAAAAATGAAGAGGCGAAACTGAAGAATGTTGACAGATATGGCTTTTCAGGTTAGCCTTCAAACAGACGCTCTTCCAACAACAGGAGAAACCGATGGCCATTAAAAGCCTCATTGCGATCCTCTGCTTCATCACTACGTCGGCCTTCGCCGGCGATGAGACAGAGAATCACAACCCCCTACACGATCCAGGATGGATTAAGAGTGCCAAGGAAGCGATTCCCGTGGTACTCCGCAAATACGAAACTCTCATTCAGAAAGAAAGTCGAGAAGCAGGGATTCCCCCGCAAATCGTCACAGCTGTTTTGGTTGTCGAATCTCTGGGAAGAAATGACCGGAAAGGTCCCGCTCAAGGTCTCATGCAAACACGGCTCGTGGTTGCAAAAGAACTTGGCAGTAACTGTGACCGTCAACGCCCCGAGTGTTCAATCCGAAAAGGAGCCCAGTATCTTGCTCTCCTGCGAGAGAGATACGGTCTTTCCATTGGGCCAGAACTGTTCCTCGGATACCTCAAAGGGCCACAGGGAATGAGGAAGGTGAGAAACCCGGGAAAACATGAATATTCGAGACGTATTGTTTACGTTATCGAAAGTCTCCCGGAAGGGGCCTTCTCCTCTTAAAAATTCAGCGGGGTCTTGCCTTACAAGCCCTGCCGAATAGCCCAAACCGCCTCCAAAACGGTTTGGGTTTTTTTATTTCACTTCTCATGGCGTAAGAATTTCTTGCCAGTGGAAACGAAAATCAATCACCCTACAGCAGAGACCGTAGGGAAACGAGTTCTTGCATGAATTCCACCATAAAGACGTATAATATACTATAGTATATTATACGTCTTTATGGTGGGTGAAGACCCTCAAATATGGCATATCTCTCCTATGAGTCCTGGGTGTTGCAAAGCTCATGGTACATGGTTCCTTGCTAAAGAATAAATAAAATGCCACAGTATCTGCATACAGATTCACGCCGCCGAGGCCCGACTCCTCCCTTCCAAAGGGCCTCACCCCCCAAGCGGCATTGGTCTCCGAAACGCACGCTCATCGTCGTCCGGAGGCCTTTTTTATTGGTGACAGAGAGCGAGTGAAATGAGAATGTACTCATTTTCATTTCCGAGCCGAGGAGCCAATACAGGTTCAATATCTCGGGGCTTGCCCCGAGGAACATTATTCAAACCCAAAAGAAACCGTTACAAGGTCGAACCTTGTAGAAGCTACTTCCTTTTTGCTCGTTCGGAGGATACCTTAAGGAATGCCGTAAAAAGAGGATGTGGGTTGAGAGGATGCGCTTTAAATTCCGGATGCGCCTGGGTTCCCACAAAAAACGGATGCTTCGATTTTGGAAGCTCGGCGTATTCCATTAAGCTTTCATCCGGTGAACGGCCGGAAAAAATAAGTCCCGCTTCCTCAATTCTTTGAATATATTCCGGACTCACTTCATAGCGATGTCGGTGCCTTTCTTCCACTTCTCTCGTTCCATAGGCTTCAGCCACGACACTTCCCTCTTTAAGTTTTGCTGCATATTTTCCCAGACGCATCGAACCTCCATATTTTTTCTCCGCAAGGAGCTTTTTCTGCTCGGGCATGATGTCAATGACCACATAGGGAGCATTTGGATTTATCTCTGCGGTATTGGCGTCTTTGAGACCAGCCACATTTCGCGCATACTCAATGACCATAAGTTGCATACCATAACAAAGCCCCAGATAGGGAATTTTATTTTCCCGAGCAAATCGAATAGCCGAAATTTTCCCTTCAATACCACTTTCGCCGAATCCCCCCGGAACAATAATTCCGTCGTACTGTAAAAGTTTCTTCAAATTTGCTTTCCTCTTCCCATTTTCAAATTCTTTGGCGTTCAGCCATTCAATCTTTGGTTTCTTTCCTACCGCGTAGGCCGAAAACTTAATCGCCTCAATTACTGAAATATAGGCATCAGAGAGAACGAAACTCCCCGTATCAAAATATTTTCCGACCACCGCAATTCGAACCTCTCCTTTTCCATCATGAACTTTCTCGACAAATTTTTTCCAGAGGTCTAAACCCTCTCCTCCGCGGGAACGAAGATGAAGTTCTTTCAACACCACAGAGCCTAACTTATCCCGCTCAAAATTAATCGGCACATCATAAATGCTCTCAATGTCAGGTGCGGAAATAATATTTTTCGGATTGACATTGCACCAGACCGAAATTTTTTCCTTTCGTTTTTTGTCGAGTGGCACCTCGCTTCTCGCGATAATGATATTCGGCTGGACTCCGTAGGAATTTAGCAGACGTACCGCGTTTTGGGTGGGTTTTGTTTTCATCTCCCCGATTTTCCCTGGAACGGGAAGATAGGAGACCATCACAAAGAGCACGTCGCTCGGATATTCCATTTTCATAACGCGCGCGGCCTCAATAAAGAGCGCGTTCTGGAAATCTCCCACCGTTCCTCCAATTTCAACAAGCGTAATGTCGGATTTATGAGATTCGGCGGAAGTCTTCAAACGTTTCTTAATCTCCTCAATCACATGAGGAAAGGCTTCCACGCATTTCCCCCTGTAGCCCAAATTTCTTTCCCGATCAATAACCGACTTATAGACCATACCCGAAGTCATATAGTCTTCCGAGCCAAGGGTCATTTCCATAAAACGCTCGTAGTTCCCCAAGTCCTGGTCGGTTTCAAGTCCCGAATCAAGTACGAAAACTTCTCCATGCTCCGTTGGGTTCATGGTCCCGGCGTCCACATTCAAATACGGATCAATTTTAATGGGGTTCACGATGAACCCCATGGTTTGAAGGATTTTTCCCAAAGAGGAAGTGGCAATCCCTTTTCCCACCCCACTCATCACTCCGCCAATGACAAAAATGTATTTCTGTCGCTTCTTCATGCCAATATCACACGCTTAAATACTTCCGAACGGCCAAGTAACTCGACACCCCGCCGAGCACCGTTCCAGAGCCGACAAGAATCACGAGAAGTTCAAAGAAATTGTCAATGTAGTATGTAGCAATATTGATACCTCCGAAAAAATTCGCGGTGGTGCTTCCAAGCCAAATAGTTAAGGGGTAAAAAATAATCATGGCTATAACTCCTGCGGCAAACCCGTAGAGAATCCCCGCCACCACGAAGGGTCCGCGAATATATTGGCGAGAGGCTCCCACGAGACGCATGACCCCCACTTCTTCGCGGTAGGTGTAGATAGCCAAACGGATAGTATTAAACGTAATGAGAATAGAAATGAGAGCCAAAATGACGGTGAGAGCAAAGCCTAACTTTTGAGAGCCTTCGATAATTTTCGTGAGGCGATCGATGGCAGCTTTGTTTTTGTAGTAATTTATCTTTTCAATGATACGGCTGTCCCCTTGAGAAAGTTCGCTTTTTTTGTCCAAAAACTTAGCGATGGATTCGTACTGCGAAGTATTCTTCGCTTTGATATTCAAAGAGGCCCCGAAGGGATTGTAGCCGAGCTCTTCAAGTGCTTGAAGGGTAACCTGATCATTCTCATGACGGGTTCGAAATTCATCCAGGGCTTGGTTTTCCGATATAAATTCTACTGTTTTCACTTCCGGCATAGTCTCCACCGTCTTCTCAAGAGAGTGGATAGCCTCTTCGGAAGCATTGGGAAGAAAGTACACCGTCACATCCACCTTATCCTGAAGCTCAAGAAGGGAGGCCTTGAGAATGACCCCAGAAAAAATGATAAGACCGAGAGAAAAAAGGGTAATCGTCATCACGAGGACGGAGGCAAGAGAAATAAAACCATCCCGCCAAAAATTGACGAAGCCCGTTCGAAACATTCTTTTTACTTGAAGCCAAATCATATACGTCTCAAAAATTACAGTGCGTACTGCCCACTCGTATCATCGCGAATAATGCGCCCTCCTTCCATGACAATAACACGGCGCCCGATGGAGTCGACTACGCTCTTGTTGTGGGTAGTGAGAATTACCGTTGTGCCGAGTTCGTTAATCTTTTGCAAAATCTGAATAACGTCATTCGTATTGAGCGGATCTAAATTCCCTGTCGGCTCATCCGCAATTAAAACGTCGGGCTGATTGATAATGTCCCGGGCAATCGCCACACGCTGTTTTTCTCCGCCGGCAAGCTCGTGGGG
>JBBTWL010000009.1:0-13336 GCA_038062775.1 Patescibacteria group bacterium
CCATTTTACTCGTGATGTCCTTGACTGTCATGTAAATATATAGTTTACTGAAGTTTAGATTGTTGGCAAGTTTTTATTTGAGAGTTTGAGAGGGGGTCCTATGGGTGATGTCACTGATTTTCAAAAGGCAAAAGAAAAAAAAGATGCCAAGGCCGAAGGATTTCTTGTGAGCGACGAGGAAGAACTGTTCCAATTCCTCGGAATTGGTGCGGACGAGCTCACTCTAGCCCAAAGGGCAGAGTGGAGGGTGACCAAAGAAGAGATGAAGGAAGGAGCTCTCAATCTTTGCAACCTACACAAAGAACTCTTCCCGGAATGGTAGGAGGGAATCCTTCCTCGCGTTTCGTGTTCCTTGAAAGCCGTCGATACGTCGACGGCTTTTATCTTTTCTTCTTTGAACTCCTCCCTTCAGTTTTGTCTTCAATCTTGTGAGGGTTGTGGTTTGGGCCCTCCTTCGTTCGCTAATGCGAACTACGGGCGGGCAGGCAAGTTTTATTTTTTATCTTTCTTGTGGGGATTATGATTTAGACAGATCTTGTTTGAACATCTTTCAGGAATAGTTTTGGTCCCCTCCATCATGAGCGATTGGCAGAGTGAGCAAATGTTTCCGGTTGGTTTCGCCTTGATGGCATTTTTACACTTCGGATAATTTGAACAGCTATAAAAGAGTCCAAAACGTCCGCGTCGCTCAATCATTTCTCCACGGCCTTCTCCGTTTAGGCCGTCTTTGCATACTGGACACATAACGCCACTGCGGACTATTGAATTTTCATCCTGTTTCTTAAATTTACATTTTGGATAATTCGAGCAGGCGATGAATTTTCCAAAGCGTCCTTCTTTTTCCATAAGGTCGCCATCTTTGCAGTCAGGGCATTTCTCTCCGGTTTTTTTTGGACCTTCCATTTCCTTTCCTTCAATCGTCCGAGCGCCTAAACACTCTGGAAATTTGGAACAGCTCAAAAATTTCCCATTTTTTCCAAGTTTGATAATCATTACACTCCCACACTTCGGACAGGGAAACTCTTTGGGTCCCGGTCCGAGGTCGGTAATTTTTTCTATTTTTTCTTTTGACCGTACGGCTTTCGAAAAAACCGTATAAAAATCTTTGAGCGTTTTCGTGTATTCTCGTTTTCCAAGAGATATGTCATCAAGCTCATCTTCCATCTCCGCGGTGAAGGTGTCGCTGATGTATTCACTGAAATGTTTCTCAAGGAAAGAGCTTACAATGTCTCCCGTGTCAGTCCCGCGAAGAGCCCGCCCTTCTTTCTCGACATACCCGCGATCAAGAATCGTCTTTATGGTCGAAGCATACGTAGAAGGGCGTCCGATACCACGCTTTTCAAGCTCTTTCACAAGTCCTGCTTCCGTATAGCGAGAGGGCGGTTCGGTGTGTTTCTCTTCACAGTGCGCCTCAATGAGTTTGAGTGGATCATTGACTAAAACTTTCGGGAGTTCCACTTCTTCGCCTCGAGAGCCACTGTCGCATTTGAGCCACCCATCAAAAAGAAGAACACTTCCGGTGGCAGAAAAATGAGGGAAGTCCTTGCCTCCTGTAGAAGCGGAAATTTTCGTGCGCGACACTTTCGCATCTTTCATTTGTGAAGCAACCGTTCTTTCTCGGATAAGTGTGTAGAGGCGTTTCTGTTCTTCGTTGTGTCCGGCAGAGGAAACTTCCGGATGAGATGGGCGGATAGCTTCGTGTGCTTCCTGGGCATTTTTACTTTTTGTTTTGTAGTCGCGGACCTCGAGATAGTGTTCTCCGTAGATTTTCTTAATCACCTCGGCGATCTGACTTTTTGCCACGACACTTATGGTCGTTGAGTCCGTGCGCATATAGGTAATGTATCCAGATTCATAAAGTTTCTGTGCGACTCCCATAGTGCGCGACGGAGAAAAACCAAGTCTTGACGAAGCGGTTTGCTGGAGGGTCGAAGTGGTGAATGGAGCTTTCGGACTTCTCTTCGCTTCGGTTTCATCAACCGAAGACACTTTCCACGAATCTTCTTTGGCTTGTTCAAAAATTTGCTCCGCCTTTTTTTTGTCTCGAAATTCTTCGTCACAAAAAAGGGCGAGCTTCTCCTTCTTTTTCGTTTCTGTATCTACGGAAAGAATCCAATAGGTTTCGCTTACAAAAGCGCGGATTTCACGCTCACGCTCGATGATAATGCGAAGCGCTGGAGATTGTACGCGTCCGGCGGAGAGTCCGTAGCGGACTTTTTTCCAAATGAGGCCCGAAAGATCGTATCCAACAAGACGATCAAGCACCCGCCTTGCTTCTTGGGCTTCTTTAAGCCCCATGTCAATTTTTCGCGGATGCTTCAATGCTTCCTCTATCGCCTCCTTGGTAATTTCGTGATAGACAACGCGTTTCGGATTCTTTAAATGAAGGGCTTCTTTAATGTGCCAGGCGATGGCTTCTCCTTCGCGATCAGGGTCAGTCGCGAGAAACACTTCAGAGGCTTTTTTTGCAAGGGCCGTGAGTTCTTGAATGATATGCTCTTTGCCTTTTGAAATTTCGTAATGGGGAATAAAACCACCCTCGATATCGACGGCAGCTTTATTGCTTTTCGGAAGATCACGAATGTGTCCGACAGAGGCTTCGACTCGGAAATCTTTTCCAAGATATTTCTGAATCGTTTTTGCCTTTGAAGGAGACTCAACAATGAGTAGTTTCATAGAGGTGGTCGCCTATTAGTAATATAGAGTCGGATATTTTGCAAATTATTTGAAAATATTACCTGCTTTGCTTTCCGATAAAGTTTCTTATATAGTCCTCGTATCATTATGGCAAAAAACTTCGCGGTTATTGGGGTTGGGGGTTACATTGCTCCGAGACATTTGAAAGCAATTCGAGATACGGGAAATCGTGTAGTCGCCGCGGTTGACCCGAAGGATTCTGTGGGGATCCTCGATCAATTCGCTTTTGATACCCACTTTTTTACGGAAATCGAGCGTTTTGACCGGCATCTCGAAAAACTTCGCCGAGGAGCTCTGGAGCAAAGAGTAGATTATGTAACGGTTTGTTCCCCAAACTATCTCCATGACTCGCATTGTCGAATGGGCCTTCGTATTGGGGCTCATGTTATTAGTCCGTGGAATCTCGATTATCTTGAAGAGATTGAAAAAGAAACGGGAAAAAAAGTTTACAGCGTGTTGCAACTTCGCGTACATCCAAAACTCATTGAGCTTCGGGAAGAAATTCGAAAACAAAAAGAGAAAATACATGACGTCGTACTGACCTACGTTACCGGAAGGGGGAATTGGTACCATCGTTCCTGGAAGGGATCCCCCGAACACTCCGGAGGGATTGCGACGAATATCGGAATTCATTTTCTTGATTTTCTTCTCTGGGTTTTTGGTGAAGCAAAAGATTATACGGTTCATTATTCTGATAACCACCGAATGAGCGGAAACATTTCGCTCAAGCGCGCCCGAGTAAAATGGTTCCTTTCGGTTGACCCCGAGGACCTTCCGTTTCTTGCCGCTCCGGGGGGAAAATCAACGTTTCGCTCTATTACCGTTGACGGAAAAGAGATTGAATTTACTGAAGGTTTTACGGATCTCCATACTCTCGTTTATGAGAAAATTCTTGCTGGAGAAGGACACGGAATTGAAGAAGCAAGACCGGCTGTTTCTCTTGCCCACGATCTTCGAACGGGGGCCGTCTCCCCCCCAGACGCCTTCATGCATCCTTTCATTGAAAAAATTCTTAAAGTCGGTGGCCCGCGAAAAGTTTCAAAATTGTGGAGAGAAGCCTACGAATAAAAATGAAAAAAAAGCAGGCAAAGAAAGCGGGAAAAAAAATCTCTGTGCATAAGAGTGCCTATGTCGATAAACCAACAAGAATTGGAAGAGGGACAAAAATTTGGCATTACACTCATGTAATGCCCAAAGCTCAAATCGGAGAGAATTGTGTGCTTGGCCAAAATGTCTATGTGGCGGAAACGGTAGTTATTGGAAATAATGTACGGATTCAAAATAACGTCTCTCTCTATGATGGAGTAGTGCTTGAGGATGATGTATTTTGCGGGCCCTCCTGTGTGTTTACGAATGTGACTCGTCCTCGTTCAGAAATTTCTGTGGGGAAAGAAAATTTTTCAAAGACGCTTATTTGTCGCGGAGCAACCATTGGGGCGAATGCCACCATTGTTTGCGGAGTGACTATTGGTCGCCACGCTTTTGTTGGAGCGGGAGCGGTCGTGACGAAAAACGTTCCTGATTATGCTTTGGTAGTGGGGATTCCAGCAAAGCATGGTGGATGGGTGGGGCGTCATGGGGCGCGTCTCAAAGAAAAGAAAGGAGTACTCGTATGTCCGTTCAGTGGATGGAAGTATAAAAAGAAGGGGAAGAACATTATTTGTCTTGATTGGGATGAGGACAAGCCACTTTCCATGAATGGCGAGCGGGTGAAGCTTCGCTAAATATTCTTCTGCACTTTTCCCAGAGACTCTCGGATGAGTCCTTTTATTTCAAGAGCCGTAAGAAAAGAGTTGGTCTCATGAAGCGGAAGGCCTAAAATTTCAATAAGCTCATTTTTCTCAAGAGGCTCGGTTAACAATTCTAGAATTTTTCTTTCTTCCTCTGAAAGATCTTCAAGAAGAGTGGTTTCTTTCTCTTCTGTTTTGAGGTGAAGCGCTTCAAGTACATCTTTTCCTGAAGCTACCGGTGTAGCGCCAAGACGGATAAGCATGAGGGGGCCCTTCGAGGATTCTTGAAAAATTGAGCCGGGAACCGTGAAGACGTCACGGTTATAATCTGTCGCAAGTTTGGAAGTGATGAGCGTTCCCGATTTTATCTCGGCTTCGATGACGAGAGTAGCATGGGAAATACCAGCCATGATGCGGTTTCTCTGCGGGAAAGAATAGGGAGTGGCTTTGAAGTCGGGTTCAAATTCCGAAAGCAGGAGTCCCCCGTTTGAAAGAATTTCTTTGGCGAGAGAAAGATGACTTGCGGGGTAGAGCACTTTGTCGGAGAGACCCGAGCCCGGGATAGCGAGGGTTTTAAGTTTTGCATCAAGGGCGCTTCGATGAGCGATGGAATCAATACCTAAAGCAAGACCAGAAACGATAATGATAGAGTAACCCGCAAGTTCAGAAATAATTTTCCGACAGGCTTCTTTTCCGTAATCGCTGAACTTTCGTGACCCCACTACGGAGAGAAATTTATATTCACTCCAATCGGGAAGTGTTCCACGGAAATATAATTTCTCTGGGGCATCAGGAATTTCCCGAAGGAGCGGAGGAAAATTTTCTTCAGAAAGAAGTTGCACTTGATCCATTTCTTCTCTATCATATCGCAAATCAAAAACCGGTGCGCGAAAGGTTCGCGCACCGGGTAATCCAGTTCAGGCTGAGGATTAGGCCATCTCAAGAAGCTTTCGAGCTCCTGAGACAATAATCTCTCCGATATCCGAGTTTGGTCTCCCACCCGGGTTCCCGTATCCCGGAATAAAGTAAGGAACAGTGGTCCACGAAGCAAGAGGGGTTCCGTTTTTGTGGTTTACTCGAAAATCCTCTTCATCAGGGATGTACCCGATCGTTCCGTTGGCACAGCCGATGATGATGGCCTTGTTTTTGAACATCCCCTCGATGGTCCGCGCCAGTGAGCTGTAGAGCTCTCCCGGGGCAGTAATCAAGATAGAGGCTCCTATTTTGAGGGCACTCATGGCAACCGTGAAGTCTGGAGTTTGCGAATATGGGATGGAGAGCGTCACTTCTTCGAAGCGAAGTTTTAGGTCTTTTCCATAGGAATAGACGAAGGGTTTGTCGCGGAGAAGGAGGTTGGTGGCTTTTGCTCCCAGAGTGACCGAAAAGGCTTCCAGAGCTTCAAAGTCACCTTTAAGCATCGCCGGTCGGATGTCTCCTGACGCTCCTTGAGTGAATAAGGAGAAGGAGTAGTAATAGCGTTCGATATAGTCGGAAAGGGCCCCGGGGTAATCACGTGTCATTTGGTGCCACTGGGGCTCTCCCTTGATGACGTTCGGGTGACAACCGAGGTTACTCATGACAATTGGAAGGTTGTGAGTAGTATTTATTTCCAGAAGGTTTAGATTACCAACGTCCCGAAGGACAATCCCGGGGGTGTGGTCACTCATCATCTTGTGGAGATACCCCGGATTTGGATAGTCCGTGATATGGGTTCGCCTCATGATGATGTTTTCCATCATCGCTTCTTGGTAGACTTTGATTTCGAAAACTTTTTCCATGTTTTCAAAAGCCAATCTAACATCCGCGAGCACACGAGTCATGACCTGCTTCAGGTACTCTTCGTCGACTCGTCCGAGGGTTGGGGAATGGACCATCGACGGCGCCCCATGAGTGTGGGTGACCGAGATGATGGAATGAATTCCTTGTTCTCGAAGGATTTTCCGGAGCTTATCTTGCCAGTGTCCATCGAGGTAGCAGGCGTCGATGACGATGAGGACTGCTTTAAGGTTCTTATCCTCGAGAGCGAGAATGTTCGCTCCGACGACATCGTGGATTCTTTCGAAGGGCTTATCTCGTATGAATCCGGAAAGAAATTGTGGTCCGTCTTTTTCTGGGTCGTAGATATCAATTCTTGTGAATTTCGCCTTCATGGCGTTTCTCCTATAGGTTTGGTCAAAGGACTTCAGGGAGTTTCCCTGCATGGTTCTATCTCTGCACGCCAGCAGACTCTTGTGGAGAGATTGTCAAGAGGAAATGCAAAGGGCCGGTCTGATAGTTTTTTGCATTTTGGCAGTGAAAGCTATAAGCTAAGCAGTACTCATTCGAAGTTTTTTCTATGCTCGACGTTAAATTTATCCGAGAGAATAAAGACCTTATAGAGATGGGCGCCAAGAAAAAGCGGATTACTTTTTCAATTGATGAATTGTTGCGGGCAGACGACGCTCGAAAGCAGGCCCTCTCTTCGTTTGAAGAGAAGCGGGCAAAGCAAAATATTCTTGTCGAACAGGTGCCTCTGGAAAGGGATGTTTCGAAAAGACAAACGCTCATTGACGCATCTAAAACCATAAAAATTGAGGTTCAGGCAGAAGAAGAGAAACTCCGAGATGCTCTAAGAGTGTGGCAAGCACTTATGCTTCAAGTGCCAAACGTTCCTGATATGTCAGTCCCTGAAGGAGCGGATGACTCTGAAAATGTTGAGGTGAAAACATGGGGAGAAATTCCGAAGTTTTCTTTTCCTCCGAAAAATCATATTGAAATTCTTGAGCAGAATGATTGGGCAGACTTTGAGCGCGGAGCAAAAGTTGCTGGCTTTCGCGGATATTTTTTGAAAAACGATGTGGTAACGCTTAACTTCGCTCTCTGGAACTTTGCGTATCAATTTTTTACTTCACGCGGATTTAGCCCTCTCATGGCTCCTTCTTTGGTGCGAAGGGAATGTTTCCTCGGTACGGGATATATTCCGCAAGGGGAAGAAGATTTGTATAAGACGCAAGACGGAGATTACCTTGGAGGTACGGCGGAAGTTCCCACTATGGGCTATTATATGGACGAAGTTGTCCCGAAGGAAAAATTTCCGATCAAATTTTTCTCTTTTTCGCCCTGTTTCCGTCGAGAGGCGGGAAGTCACGGGAAGGACACGAAAGGAATATATCGCGTGCATGAGTTTTTTAAATTTGAACAGGTTGTTTTGTGCGAAGCGAGTCATGAGAAGTCAGTGGAGTTACACGAAGAGATTACGAAAAACTCTGAAGAATTTCTTCAGGCGCTCGGCATTCCTTACCGCGTTGTCGTAAATTGCGGAGGAGATTTAGGATTGGGACAGGTGAAAAAGTATGACGTGGAAGCATGGGTTCCTTCCGAGAAGAAATATCGCGAGACTCATTCCTCTTCTTATTTTCACGACTTTCAGACTCGTCGGCTCAATATTCGATACAAAGATACCGACGGTACGCTCCGTTTTGTTCATTCATTAAATAACACTGCGGTCGCTTCTCCTCGAATTCTTATTTCAATCCTTGAAAATTATCAGCAGGAAGACGGCGCCGTTCGCGTTCCAAAAGTCCTTATTCCTTTTGTGGGGAAAGAATATTTAGGAAAATAAATATGTTTGGAAAGCGCACCGATTTATATTCAAATCGAATGAGGGAGAAGCGGAAAAGTTCTCTGAAGAAAAAATTTACGCTTTCCTTGATTACCTTTTTCACCTTTTTTGGAGGAGGGGTATATCTTCTCAATCAAGATCGATTTTTAATCCATACCATTGTAGTTGAGGGCGTTGAGACACTTCCCTCCGAGGAAATAAAAACAAAAACTAACGAACTGCTTACTGGGAAGGAACTTCTTCTCATTCCCCATAAAAGCGCCTTTTTCTATCCCAAAAAAAATCTTCTCGCATCTCTCAAAGAAGCGTTTCCAAAAATTTCTTCGGTTTCAGTGAAAGTAGAAGGATTCAATACACTCTATGTCATTATCTCTGAACGAAAACCCGCGGCGGTTCTTTGTGGGAATGCGGGAGAGAAGGCGTGTGTCTTTGTTGATGCGGATGGCTTTGCGTTTGCCAATGCTCCAGATTTTTCTGGCTCGGTGTTTCTTGAATATAACGCTTCTGGCACGGAGAATATGATTTTGGGGGAACAGGCGATTCTTCAGGAAGAATTCCGTCCACTTCAATTTTTTGCCGAAGAGCTCAGAAAGAGCGGTTTTCCTCTGAAGCGGATCGTTTTTTTGGATGAGAGCCAATCCGAAGGATATTTTACGGGCGGAGGAAAAATTCTTTTTGATCGAAAGACAGGACTGAACGACGCGTGGACAAGTTTTGAAACGCTCGTATCTTCGAACGCTCTCGATAAAGTAAAGAATGCTTCTGGAGGGTTTACTGTTCAATATATTGATCTTCGAAACGGAAACAAAATTTACTATAAGCCCTAACCAATGAAGGGGACTTTGACTTCTTTTCTTCTTCCGATAAGCTCATCTTTAGATTGAACCATGTGAGAGAAGACCCGTGTCTTTTGGAGTCCATAAAGTGGCCGGTAGAGCCGCCTTTTCATTGTCTCAATATTTTTATTTGACTTGCCTGGGGACGAGAGTACTCTTTCTTGAGAACGAATCTTTGGAAGGATGAAATATATGTCAGGCCTTACCCTTATTTCTGAAAGCTCGGGTTCCGTCCTCTTTTCTGAAGGCTATTTACGTAAAATTCAACCGCCATTTAATTCACTGTTTTATCTTCAGAGTGTGACTTACGAGTGCTTGAGATTTACTGATCTTACGAGATTAAATAATTATTTTGACATTGGAGGTGACTATGAAGGCAGAACAAATTTTCTTTTAAGTGTTCTCATGGCACTTCCAAGCACGGAGCCAACGAGCAATTTGGGAACAGAGAACGAAGAGGCTTCAACCACTTGCACACGTAAGGCAATTTTGAGAAAAATCTTCCGAGAATATTTCAAGGAAGTCTTCCCGAGGGGGCGTGAAATTTCCCGAATTTACCAAGCTCGGCAAGTGCTCGCAGAGCGAATTTCTTTCTTCGGGATCTATCACTCAAGAGAGCCGATTTATCCTGAATACACTTCTCCGAAAGAAATTAAAGACGCGCACCTCCTCTTTCGCCCGCTTTGGGTGAAACTTTGGCGGGCATGGCAAGAAGATTTAGTGCAACACAATGTAATGGGCGGCCGATGGTAGGCCGCCCTTTTCCTTCATAATTTTTTATGAACTTTAAAAAATAATATACCCCAATCCGCCTGAGGCGGATTGGGGTATATGTGTGGGGGTCTCTGTTTTGATGAGCCAATTAAAAATCCCTCGCTCAAATTCATGGGTGGCTCGTGTCATTTTTGTGGAGAATGGTAGTATCGCCTTTGTATGAAAGAAGGAATTATCAAGGGATTCTGGGGGAAACTTCCACGACCGTTTTTCATTTTAGCTCCTATGGCCGATGTTACGGACAGTGTGTTTCGAAGACTTATCTCCGAACGCGGTAAGCCTGACGTGATGTATACCGAATTTGTTTCTGCGGATGGACTTTGCTCGTCTGGGAAGGAAAATCTTTTGATGGATTTGGAATATTCGGAGGGTGAAAGACCGATTGTCGCTCAACTTTTTTCCTCTCATCCGGAAAAAATGAAAGAAGCTTCAGCGCTGTGTGCCAAGCTTCAGTTTGATGGCATTGATATCAATATGGGATGTCCCGACCGAAGTATTGAAAAGCAGAGAGCTGGGGCCATGATGATAAAAACTCCAGAGATTGCGAGAGAAATTATTCGCGCCGCAAAAGAAGGGGCACCAGGTCTTCCAATTTCGGTAAAGACTCGTCTCGGATATAACAGTGATGTACTCGAAGAATGGCTTCAAGTTTTACTTGAAGAAAATCTTTCAGCTATCACCATTCACGCTCGTACTCGAAAAGACATGTCCAAAGTTCCAGCGCGATGGGAACGAGTGAAACGGGCCGTTGAAATTCGCGAGCTTTCAGGGAAAGAAACTTTGATTATTGGAAACGGAGATGTGCACAGTCTCGAAGAAGGGAGGAGAATCGCGGAAGAAACGGGATGCGATGGAATTATGATTGGGCGAGGAATATTTTGGAATCCGTGGGTGTTTTCCGAAAGAGAACCTTCGATTGAAGAAAGATTTTTGGCGGTGGTGGAACACACCAAACGGTTTGAAGAAAAATTTTCCGTCATGCCTCATTTCTCGCTCAACTCACAACGGCCAAGGCTTAATACTCCTTCGGGTCGGCCAAGCAAAAGTTTTGCGGTCATGAAGAAGCATTTCAAGGCCTATGTGGAA
Organism: Patescibacteria group bacterium; assembly: GCA_038062775.1. Taxonomy (GTDB): domain Bacteria; phylum Patescibacteriota; class Minisyncoccia; order Phycocordibacterales; family JAKFXT01; genus JBBTWL01. The sequence continues at coordinate 10,725 of JBBTWL010000009.1, forward strand.
GGGTTTTCTGGAGCGAAAGATCTTCGGGTAAAGCTCATGGAAGCGGAAAATGCGAAGGGGGTGGAAGAGATTGTCCAAAAATTCTTAAACGAGAAGCAAGGTTAGGACTCTGATATAATCTCTCCCATGTCCGAAGTTGCCCTCTATCGTAAATATCGTCCCAAGGATTTTCGAGAAGTTATGGGTCAGGAACATATTGTGGCGACCCTCGAAAAATCCATCAAAAACGGAAAAATTTTCCACGCCTATCTTTTTGCCGGTTCTCGCGGCACGGGGAAGACCTCTGTTGCTCGTATTTTTGCGAAAGATGTTGGGTGCACCGACATTGATCTCTATGAAATAGACGCGGCCTCAAATCGCGGAATAGATGAAATCCGCGCCATCCGCGAAGCCGTTCACACGCTTCCTTATGAGTCTCCGTATAAGGTCTATATTTTTGATGAGGCCCACATGCTCACGAAAGAAGCGTGGAACGCGCTTTTGAAAACACTTGAAGAGCCCCCGAAACACGCGATTTTTATCTTGGCGACCACCGAGCTTGAAAAAGTTCCAGAGACGGTAGTCTCTCGCTGTCAGACTTTTGTTTTTAAAAAGCCCTCTCATGCGACTCTTCGCGAAACGATTCTTCGTATTGCTCAAGCCGAAGGGTACACGCTCGATACGGCTTCCGCCGATCTCATAGCGCTTCTTGGAGATGGATCAATTCGAGACACGACGGGGATTCTTCAAAAAATTCTCTCGGCGTCGAGTGAGAAGAGAATTTCTCTCGATGAAGTAGAAAAGATTGCGGGGGCTCCAAAAGAAAAATATTTTGATGAAATACTTTCTGCCATAGAGAAAGGAGATCCGGCCAAAGCGCTTGAGTCGATTGAGAAAGCCTCAAACGACTCTGATATGGGAGTGTTTTTGAAACTTCTGGTTGAGAAAGTGCGGGTAATTCTCCTTCTTCGATTTTCAAAGCATTTGGAAGAAGAGTATAAAGAAATGCTTTCAGAACATGAGTATAAGTTTCTTCTTGGCATCGCCCATCGGCATCCTTCTCGGATAAATTCCAAACTTCTCGAGGAGCTTCTCTTGGCGCTTGAAATGTCGGGGAGGGGATCGAGTGGTTCTTTAGCGCTTGAACTTGCCATTCTCAAAATACTCCACGAGGAGCATGAGGAGAAAGTATAGTCTTCATTTTTGCTCATTTTCTGATACCCTCTTCCTACCAGCTCAAAGCTAATAGCTGTGGGCTGGTAGCTTCTTTGGGAGATCGTCTAACGGTAGGACAGAGGACTTTGAATCCTCTAATCTAGGTTCGATCCCTAGTCTCCCAGCCAGAGGGAATTCCATGTTTTCATTTAAGGAAAGAATTCGAAGAGAACTGTTAAAAGCAGGCATTACGGTTAATGGTAATAAGCCGTGGGATATTCAGGTTCATAACGAACGTCTGTACGGCCGGATAGTTCTTCGAGGCTCCATTGGGCTTGGAGAAACATACATGGACTCGTGGTGGGACTGTCAAAGGCTTGATGAATTTTTCTTTCGATTACTTCGGGTTCGGCTACACGTTTCGAATAAAGCAGTAGGGCAAGGTCTCTTTCATTTCCTTTCCAATATTTTTAATCGGCAAACGGTTGAACGTTCTCTTGAAGTCGGTGAGAGGCATTATGATCTTGGAAACGATTTGTATAAAGCCATGCTTGGTACGCGGATGGTCTATACCTGTGGGTATTGGAAAGATGCAAAGAATCTCGACGAAGCGCAGGAAGCGAAGCTTGATTTGATTTGTCGAAAATTGAATTTGAAACCCGGAGATAAGGTGCTCGATATTGGTTGTGGCTGGGGGAGTTTTGCAAAATTTGCGACAGAAAAATATAAAGTACATGTAACGGGGATTACTATTTCAAAAAAGCAGGTTGCGCTAGGGAAAGAGCTGACGAAAGGGTTACCGGTGGAGATAAAATTTTTAGACTATCGAAATATTGAAGGCGTATTTGACCACATCGTCTCTGTCGGAATGTTTGAACATGTAGGGTATAAGAATTATCGAACTTTCATGGAGGTAGTTTCGAAACATTTAAAAGACGATGGGTTATTTTTGCTTCACACTATCGGAGCGAATTTTTCTAGCATTGCCACTGACCCATGGACGGATAAGTATATTTTCCCTAATGGTTCAGTGCCAACAATATCACAGGTTGGTAAGGCCATTGAGGACATTTTTGTGGTTGAGGATTGGCACAATTTTAGCGCTGATTACGACAAAACGCTTATGGCGTGGCAGGAAAATTTTGAAAGTCATTGGGGTACACTTCAGACAAAATATTCGAAGCGTTTCTATCGAATGTGGAATTATTTCTTACTTTCCTTTGCGGGCGCGTTTCGCGCCCGCAATAATCAGCTGTGGCAAATTGTTCTCACCAAAGGCGGGTTAGTTGGTGGGTATAATTCTATTCGGTAGAAATGCAGTACGCAAAAAATTCATAATACAAAGCAAATGTATCAGGTACTCCTGTTTTATAAATATGTAACGATTGATGACCTGCAAACGTTGGCGGGGCGGGCTGTGTGTATTATACTGCACTCTTGCAAAAGAATGCAAGTTTTCCTATTATGTATCTATGGCA
>JBBTWL010000010.1:0-7330 GCA_038062775.1 Patescibacteria group bacterium
GGTATGTGATCAATGCCTCCGGTATGAATATCGAAGGTTTCTCCGAGATATTTCATCGACATCGCCGAGCACTCGATGTGCCACCCCGGGAATCCTTTTCCCCACGGAGACTCCCACCCAAGATCATCTAATTTCCAGAGGGCAAAGTCTCGCTTATCCCGTTTTTCTTTGTTTTCCGCCACCCGAGGCTGCTCCTTGTTCGGATCTACATCGGTCGGATGTCCAAGGCGCCCGTACTGTTTGTCCGCTTGAGTGTCAAAGTACACTCCATCGGAAATTTTATAGGCCACTTTCGCGTCAAAGAGTTTTTGAATAAGAGCCATATCTTCGGGGATATGTTCACTGGCTTTCGGAAAATGGTGGGGAAAAAGAATGTTAAGTTTCTCTAAATCTCCAAGAAATGCTTTGGCGTAAAAATCTCCAAGCGCGAGCATATTTTTTCTCGTACGTTCTTTTCCTTCGCGTTTCAAAGCGAGGACCATTTTGTCTTCGCCTGAATCATCACTATCACCGGAAAGATGTCCGACGTCAGTGATATTGATGACTTGTTCCACGAGGTATCCTTTTCGCTCGAGCGTTCGGCGCAAAATATCCGCAAAAACATACGGGCGGAGATTCCCAATATGAGCAAAGTTATAGACGGTTGGACCGCAGTGGTAGAGCTTCGCTTTCCTTGGCTCAAGTGAATGGAAGATTTCTTTTTTCCCGGTAAGGGTATTCGAGAGGAAAATGGAAGAGGTTTCCTTCCATGGAAAAACTTTTAAGAAAAGGCTCGAGAGGCTCATAGACTATCAGAATAGTGAGAGGACTAAGCCATTATAGTCGATTTGGAGAAAGTCTCTAACTTTTACCTTATACCATCTCCAAGTAATCATTCCACACCCCGCTTCGAATTTTGGCTACAAAACTTCGTCTCGCTCTCGCCATATCTCGATAGACTTATACTCCGCCTCGTTTTTCGCTCAAAATTCGAAGCGGGGTTCCTGTGCAAGCGTTCCTTGGGGATGGTATTAAAGCCAATTTTTGTGGTGGAAATAGCTAAAAACAAGACCGGTAAAGATGAGCATAACGGTCATAATAATCCAAAAATCTCCGGGTTGTCCGATGATGGGGAGATCTTTAGCATTCATCCCAAAAATGGTGGCGACTAAAGTGAGCGGAAAGGTGATGAAAGAGACGATGGCAAGAGTTTTCATAATCTCATTTTCTTTGGTTGAGAGAAGGGAGTTGTTGGTTGCACGAAGTTCTTGGAGCGTATCTATTTTTGATTCGATGAGACTCATGACCCGCCAGTAAGAGCCGGAAATACTTTTGAGGTGATATTGGAAATCTTCTCCGAAGAATTTTTTAGCCGCGGAATCAAAGGATTCCAGAACTTCTCGGTGAAGGCGCATGGCCTGTTTAAAAATGAGAAGTGAACGACTGGCCTTTGAAAGCTCAAAAACCATTTCCTTTTCTTTTCCGCTAAAAATTCTCCCCTCAATTTCTTGAAGCTTGTCTCCAAGAAAATCAAGTTCATGGATGACTGACTTGTAGAGCTTTCGGATCATATAGAAAAAAATGAAGCCGGCGTGGTCTCCGAATTGGCTTCGATCGAGAATGGAGTTCACCTCAAATTCTTTTGAAAATTTATGAAGCGGGTCAATTGTGTCATATCGCCCCGTGATGATGAAGTCTTTTCCGACAATAAAATCAATCTCTTGATTTTCGCGCGCTTCTTTGTGGCTATGGCGCACCGCAGGAAAATGGAGGATAAGATAAATGTACTCTTTATACAGATCAACCTTTGGTTTGAGGGTAGGCGAGAGAAGTTCTTCGACAATGAGCGGGTCAAGTCCGAAGCGGTCCATAAGGGAAAGCGCCTCTTCCTTGGTCGGGGCGACCACATCAATCCAGAGCAAGTTGCGATGACGATACTCTTGTATCATAAATGATCAGATTCTTTGAATTATACGCTACTTCATTTTGACCACAAGAGGAAATCCGATATACTTTTTGGGATTCTTTTACATGTGGCATTCCAAATTTGAATTAAAAAACTTTTCTTCTGTCTTGGTCTCGGTGGTTGTCATCGGAGGAGTATTTTTTGCTGGATTTGAAGTAGGAAAAAGAGGAACGGTTGCGGAATCTCAAAATATCCCGATAACTCTGGGGAATCTCGATTTGGGGAAAAAAACGAGCGCCGACTTTTCCGATTTTTGGAAAGTCTGGAATACGCTCAATGATAAATTTGTCGGTTCTACCACGCCGAATGAACAAGACCGAGTTTACGGAGCTATCGAAGGGTTAACCTCCTCTTATAGCGACCCGTATACCACTTTTTTTCCGCCCGAAGAATCAAAACAATTTGCCGAGCAAATTAGTGGCGCCTTCGAAGGAGTCGGAATGGAAATCGGTATTCGAGAAGGAGTCTTGGTCGTTGTCTCTCCGATTAACGGAACTCCGGCATTTACCGCCGGAGTTCACGCGGGAGATAAGATTTTAAAAATTAATGAAACAGATGCGGTGTATCTTCCGGTTGAGAAGGCGGTGAAGCTTATCCGTGGCCCCAAAGGAACGACGGTAAAAATTACTTTTGCCCGAGAGGGACAAAAAAATCCTTTAGTCATTCCCATTACTCGCGACACCATCAATGTTCCGACCGTAGTTACCGATCCAAGAAAGGACGGCATATTCGTGATTCATCTCTATTCTTTTAATGCTCAAGCCATGTTGCTTTTTCGAAACGCTCTCCGCGAATTTATCATTTCAGGAAGCGACAAACTTATCCTTGACCTTCGCAATAACCCCGGGGGCTACCTTGAAGCGGCGGTGGATATGACAAGTTTCTGGCTTCCGCCGGGGGCTGTTGTGGTCAAAGAAAATTATGGAGGAAAAAAAGAAGAGCTTATTCACCGAAGTTACGGATACAATATTTTCAACGAGAAACTCAAGTTTGTGATTCTTATAAATAAAGGTTCCGCTTCAGCTTCGGAAATTCTTGCCGGTGCGCTTCAGGCGCACAAAAAAGCCACTCTCATCGGAGACAAGAGTTTTGGAAAGGGGTCGGTTCAGGAGTTGGTAGAAGTCGGGAAGGCGTCTCTTAAAGTGACGATTGCCAAGTGGCTTACTCCAAACAATATCTCCATTTCTGACGGAGGTCTTACTCCGGATATTTTAGTGTCGCTTACTCCGGAAGAGCAGGAAAAGAAGGGAGACCTTCAGATGGAAAAAGCCGTTTCGTATCTTCTGGGGAAGTAGGAGAGAGATCCTTGCTCGAAAGTCTTTTTTCCTTTAGGATTGCCGTCTATGAAAGTCATATTGAATCAGGATGTTGGGGGGGTAGGAAGAAAGTCTGAAATTCGGCAGGTTTCAGATGGCTATGCGGCGAACTATCTCTTTCCTCGAAAATTAGCTTCTCTTGCCACCGAAAACGCGGTGGAGCGAATAGAGAGCGAAAAGAAACAGCAAAAGTCAGAGAAAGAGCTTCACTCGAAACTTCTTGAAAAAAATCTCGATGATATTTCTGGAGGAGAATTTCACACTTCTCGGAAAGCCTCTCCCGAGGGGCATCTTTTTGCTGGAATACACGCGGATGAAATCGCGGGAGTCTTGAAAGAAAAGAAAAACATTGAAATTCCGGAGAGTTTTATTGAGCTCGAAAAACCGATTAAAGAAACCGGATCTCATAAGATTTTTCTCTCCGCAGGGAAGAAGAGAGTGGCGTTTACTCTCGTTGTTGGAGGAAAAGAGTAGGATGAGGATTAAGACGTAAGAATTGAGGATTTTACCTTGATACTTACTTCTTACGTCTTCCTTCTTCTTTTTTACTGAACATTGACTACCTTTTTGACGAGAGTTTTTCCGTCAAAGTGAATTTTTCTCTTTGAACTGAAGGAGACTTTTCCGATACCCATTGAGTAGAGGGTGTGGTCGCGACCCATACGGACATTTTTCCCCGGGAGAATTTTGGTGCCTCGCTGGCGAATGATAATAGAGCCCGCTTTCGCAGTTTCCCCAGCGTAGAGCTTCGTTCCGAGGTATTTCGGCTGTGAATCTCGTAAGTTTTTAGATGTTCCGCCCGCTTTCCTATGTGCCATATAATTAGCTTTGAGCTAGTAGCGGTGAGCTTGTAGCCTTAAGAATAATGAATCGTAGAATAGCATGTCTTAAGGTAAAATCAAGGCACCGATATGAAGAAGCTTTTTTGGTCCATCACTTCCTTTGAAGTCGTCCTCGTCCTCTCGGTTCTTCTCGTCGGAACGGCCTCTTTTGGCCTCGGGCGATTTTCAGCTCTTCGGGAAGTGAATACTGGAGTCGTGAGTGGGGAAGAGGGAAGTTTAGGTGGGATAGAAATTCGGAATATGAAGGCTATTCAGACTGAAAAATCTTCGAATGCTACGCTCAATCAGGCTTCCTCTTTTGATGAGACCTCCGTCAAAAGTCCTCTTGTTGCTTCAAAGAATGGCACGAAGTATTATTTTTCCACCTGTTCCGGGGCGTCTCGAATCGCGGAAAAAAATAAAATAATCTTTCAAACTCCTGAAGAAGCGGAACGCGCGGGGTATACTCTCGCGAGCGGGTGCGGGCAATAGTGTTATTATTCTCTTTATATATTTGCATGATTGTTATTGATATTGAAGCGAGCGGGACGAATTATGAGAAACATTCCATCGTGAGCTTGGGGGTTTTGGAATTCGAGCGTCCAAAGAATCAGATGTATCTTGAATGCCGAATTTTCGAAGGAGCACACATTATGGATGAAGCCTTGGGGGTGAATGGGTTTAGTAAGAAGGAGATAACGGATTCCTCTAAAATGAGCGAGGAGGAGCTTGTCCGAAACTTTTTTGATTGGACGAAGGACATTCCCGACCGAACTCTTGCGGGGCAAAACGTTTCTTTTGATCGTGATTTTTTGAAAGCCGCCTGTCTTCGAAGCAATAGGGAGTGGACTCTGGCTCATCGAACTCTTGATACGCACACGCTCTGCTACATGCATATGGTGAAGGCTGGGGTAACTCCTCCGGTAAACGTTGAACACAGACGCTCGGCGCTTACCCTTGATGCGATATTGAACTATTGCGGTATTCCGAAAGAACCGAAGCCTCATAATGCTCTTACGGGGGCAAAGTCTCATGCGGAAGTGATTTCCCGACTTCTCTATGGGAAAAAGCTTCTTCCCGAATTCCAAGAATTTGAAGTCCCGGAAGGATTCGTGTAGGATTCGCCTATGCCAAAAGAAAATATGAACGAAAATATCAAACGTCTCTATCTCTCAGAGGTAGATAGGAAAATCGCTGGTGTATGTGGAGGTATTGGAGAGAGGTTTTCTATTGACTCGACTATTATTCGAGTTCTATTTTTGTTTCTTCTTGTTGTCACCGCGATTGTCCCAATGATGGTATTTTATCTCCTCGCGTGGGCGGTTATTCCACATCAGCCGTAAGTAGTATTTTATCCATAAGACTTTTAGTTTTGTGAGTATTGTCGGGGTGTCGTATACCGGTAGTACGCGACCATGGGGTGGTTGTAGACGGAGTTCAATTCTCCGCACCCCGACAATGTTAAATCAATTCACCGGAGGATGAGCTGGGTTCAATCCTCCGAACCCTTTACAACGCACAAATTCTCTAGTATACTAATTGCGGTTTAACCCAAACAAACAAGGAGGGCTCTCATGCCCAAGTTCATTGAAATCATGTTTATTCTCGTGGGCGCTATGCTGGTGACTACCCACGTCATGGCAGATACGTCGGCTGTTGGAAGTGACGGCATCACATACAGGGTGCCACCAAAGCTATATGGCGAGGTGTATCTTCAGAACGGCGAGACACGCATCACCAAGGAGGAGAATTGCAACTTTAAGAAGACAAGCCTCTTTCTCCAAAAGAAGATTTGCTCCGATTCGGAGAAGGTTATGCGAAAAGGCGATGATATCACAATGGAGAGTACCGGACCGAGTGAAACACTCGTATACCGTTTTGATGTAATTGGTGTAGTAGCCGGCATGACATTCATGGCTATTGCCATAGTGCTTTTCCGGTTGTTGAAGAAACTCGCCATGATCATCTACGCCAACACCGTTGTCTTCGCCATGATTACCCTCTTCGTCGTCATCGCCACTTTTCCCTCCTCCATTCCCCTCCTCCTCCTCCCCCTCACCATCGCCCTCGTTTTCAGCCGTGAGCGCATGTTCTATATAATCGCAATTGTCTACGAAGTCCTTATGGGCGTTCTTCTCTTCCAGATCGCCTGAAGCGAGATTCTGACTTGACCCCCGTGCACGCAAGCGCGCACGGGGGGGTTATTTTTATGTGACGAAGTAGAACAATCCCGACTCTGTACAATATAAAGTCAGGGGTGTAGCCTGCCCTCTGAAAGAAGATAATAAAAAACCCCCCGTCTTTTATAGGCGGAAGGGGTTTTTAATTACGGATTAACCGTGAAAATTACATTGAGCTTCCGTTTGAGTATTGCATCTGCTCCTTTGAAGGTGGGGTATCAGTTTCTAAACAAAAAACCACTCGGCCTCGAGCGGAGCGGTTTTTTGTTTGGACGAGTTTTTGATTATGAGCTCGTGTACTGTATTTCAGAGGATTCTCTCGAAGACGTTTTTCTCATTCCTTCAACCGTCCATCTCCCGGAAATCCCATGAATGGCGATACAAAGAAGACCCCCGATGAGAGTGAGACTCTGAAGAATCTGCGGAGCGGTCAAAATAACACTCATCGAAACATTTTGTCCCAAAGCTTGGTATGCCGTCAAAATAGTATTCGCAAGGACGACAAAGGCGAGAAGAAGGCCTCCGTAGCGAGCCTTCCATCCGATAAGCACTGAAACAGCTCCAACAATGGCTATGACCGTGAGAACCATAAGGATAGTAAAGAGTCCTGATGTGGCGCCAGCTTTTATGGCGCTTGCTTGGCTTAGGGTTTGATACCCTGACACCAAAAAAGCGTATCCTATAAGGACCCGGACTACTAGTGGAGCCCATTCATTAAAAAGAGATTTGAACATTTTCATACGTTACTTATTCGTTATTTTATTTATAAACCAAACACATACACTAACAATGGAGTGATTATAACCCAATGGGTACCTAAAAGAAAAGAGGGAAGTCATTGATTGGACATATATGGACATCCGATGTCCATATGGGGGATTCACCAAAAGTATATTCCCGCCTCATCTGCCCTCATTTGCCCCCTGTAAATCTTTAGGAGGTTTTTTTCTTGAAAGAATAGTTTTTTGTTGAGTAAAGTGGCGTGGTTTAGCTCCCAAAACAGTGGCTTTATAGAGCCAAAATTAAAGGTTGACACGAGTCCTATTCACTTGCGTAAAACTTGCCAGA
>JBBTWL010000011.1:0-2269 GCA_038062775.1 Patescibacteria group bacterium
CTTGCATAACCCCCCAAAGACGTATAATGTACTATAGTATATTATACGTCTTTGGGGGGGATGAAGGGTGAAGATTCTCAAAGATGGCCCATCGTATCTGTGGGCATTCCCGCTATAGCAAGAATGCGGTAAATAATTTTTAGGGAAAAATTTTTCGAAAGAGAGTATTGGAGATACTCCCCAAAGAGAGAAGAACAACCACAAAGGCGAAGGCCCAACCGAGGAAGGGTACAAGGGAAATGACAGCCAAAAGAAGTGTTCCGAAAATGGTCGTGAGCCAAGGAGATTTCGACTCTTCTTTTTTCCATGCGAAGTAACAAGCGTCTCCAAGGATAATTCCGGCGTACATTCCCGCAACAATAAGAAGGAAGGCAAGAAGCGAGAGAAGAAATAGTCCGAGATAGAAGCCGATGATGGTGACAAAAAGAAGCACGGCTCCAGCAGGGAACGCGACGAGAATGAGAAAGCCCAAAAGAATTCCCCGAAGGGTTTTTTGGTAGGCTCGAGAGGAGATTTCTTTCGAAAGGTTTCGCGCGAGGACGGAAAGAAGAAGGGCTCCAATTAGAAGAGCAAGGGTTTTGAGGACAAGAAATGTTCCGGCAATAATCCCAAGGTACGAGCGAACATTTTCTCGTGAGAGAGAAGTGAGAACTGAAGAATCTTTTTTCGTGATTTTTCCACCCACTACTCCTTCAGGAATTTCTCCTTGATTGAGGGCAACATAAGAGAGGTTCCCGCGAATTTTTGCGTTTGGACCGAAAGTTATATTTCCCGTTGTTTTAATGTCGGCATTTCCTTCAATGCTTCCATCGATCATTATGTCTCTTCCTCGGAGAAAGATATTTCCGTTTGTGGTACCGGCAAAAGAAATAGAGTCACCGGCAAGAAACATATCTTTTCCAATGGTGGTGCCGGAAGAGATTTGAATATTTAGTCCCACTCCGAAAATATCTCCTCCGACGGGTCGAGAGAGAAGAATAGAGCGTCCAAAGAAGCGAGCGTCCCCTTCAATAGGAGCTCCAATGTTTACGGTTTCTCCAATAAGAAGCACATCACCAAAGACACCTTCAGAAACGGTAACCAGTCCCCCGGTGACGTAGGCGTCTCCAAGAACAGGGGCGCCAAGACCCACTGTTTCTCCAAGAACATAAAGATTACCTTCGGAGCGGATTTTGGTGTTTATGTTGTTATCGAAAAGAAGGGTTGAGGCAAGAGCAGAAGAAGGGAGAAGGAGGGCGAGAGCGAAAAGTACCTTTTTCATAATTTTTATAAGAGAAATAGCGAATAAATTATAGATAATGGAGCAAAAAGAGCCTATATCACTCAATCATATAGGGAAGAAAGAGATTTTCAAGAGAGAGCACCGTTTGTCCGTCCAGCAGGGATCGGCTACCCATAAATTTCCTGACGGAAATTTTGGTCAGCCCCAGCTCGGCACGCTCGCCTTCCGCCCTTGGCGGAAACTCGCGTAAGCCTCCGCTTTTCGATGCCTGCCCGCAAGCAAAGCAGTTTGCTTGCTTGGACGGACAAATATATCCGCTTCGCTACTACATTTGTCCGTCCAGCAGGGATCGAACCTGCGACCAATTGCTTAAAAGGCAACTGCTCTACCGCTGAGCTATGGACGGGGATTATTGGAACAGACTACAACACTTTTATTCTATATTCCACTGATCTGCTTAATGTCAGGACCCTTTCCCTACGAGGAGGGTTTACGTAAAGGTAGAATCTTGTCGTCAGGGATATTTTGTTCGTCGTCACTCACAAAATTCCACGACCCTACCTCGTTTGTTTCGTCTGCTGACGAAACATAACTCCGGCTCGGACAAGTGTGCGAAAAAGTAAAGCAGTTTACTTTTTCTACCTTGTCCGCCCAGCAGGATTCGAACCTGCGACCGTCTCCTTAAGAGGGAGCTGCTCTACCAACTGAGCTATGGGCGGATTTCCCCGACCTCGATACTTAACGTCGAGGGTTAGGGCTAAAACAATTGTTTACCATTGTTCGCCCGGCACTAGATTCTCTGCATAAGTAATCTGGTGCTTAGGGATATTTGAGGACTTGTACAAAGTACACGAAAACACGAAAAAACGAAAGAAGAAAGCCTAAATAGGCAAATCAAAAGCAAGAAATCCTGGGCCTAAAACAAGAAGCGAGAGAGATACAGTACAGAAGAGAAGAAGGAAGGCTCGCTTTTCAAACGATCCTTCCTTAAGAAAAAGAGCAACGAGAGAGGCTCCGGAGACAATGAGAGCTACGATTTGAGTGTAA
>JBBTWL010000012.1:0-5203 GCA_038062775.1 Patescibacteria group bacterium
GTTGCTTTGGCGTACCTCTCTTTGGGTATTGATCTTGAAAAAACCACTCTTTTCAAACAATCGGATGTCCCTGAACACACCGAACTCGCATGGATTTTTGACTGTATCACCACCATGCCCTACCTTATGCGAGCCCACGCCTTCAAAGATGCCGAAGCGAAAAATAAAGAAATTTCTGTCGGAACATTCAATTACCCCATGCTTATGGCGGCAGATATTTTGCTCTATCAAACCAACATGGTTCCCGTAGGAGGGGACCAGAAACAGCATGTCGAATATGCCAAAAACACGGCGGAAAAGTTTCATCGTCTTTTTGGACAAGTCTTCTCTCTTCCTGAAGCGCGTATTCTTTCGCACGTTGGTATTGTTCTTGGAACCGACGGAAGAAAAATGAGTAAAAGTTATGGAAACACTATCTCACTCTTTGCTTCAAAAGAAGAAATCGGGAGAGCGGTCATGGGCATGGTCACTGACTCTTCAGGAGACCGTCCGGAAAATGTGTATGCTCTCCATGCGCTTCTCAAGCCGAAAGAAACACTCGAAAAACTTTATGGCGAAAATAAGGGGAATTACAAAGCCCTGAAAGAAGCTCTTGTTGAAGATCTTGAGAGTTTTATTGCTCCGCTTCGGGAAAAAAGAGAAGCTTTTGCTTCTGACCGCTCGAAAGTACTTGAGACTTTAAAGGAAGGGGGAGCGAGGGCCCGAGAAAAAGCCAACGAAACCATGAAGACCGTTCGCGACCTCATTGGAGTAAATCTATAATATTTGACATGGAGAGAACGCTGATAAAAGATTTGCATGAGAAAATAGGAGAGAAAGTAAAGATTTCCGGGTGGATTTCCGTCCGACGTGATCACGGAAAAATTGTTTTTCTTGATATTCGAGAGAGGTCAGGATTTTTACAGTGCGTGGCCCTTCCCTCGCACGGCGAAGCATATGAAAACGCCAACAAAGTGCGAAGCGAGTGGGTGGTTACCCTTGAAGGAGTCGTGAATAAACGTCCAGAAAAAATGGTGGTGGCAAATAACCCAAACGGAGACATAGAAATGCTTATTGAAAAACTGGAAGTACTCTCTGAAGCAAAGGAGCTTCCTTTTGAAATTGAAGCTGAACTAAATTTGGATACTTACCTTGACCATCTCCCCCTCACTCTTCGTCGCAGGCGGGCTCGAGATATTTTTACCGTTCAAGAGACTCTTCTTGATGCTTATCGAAAATCTCTCCAATCACACCACTTCACTGAATTCCAAGCTCCTGCTCTGGTAGGCCAGGATGCTGAAGGAGGAGCCGCTGCCTTTAAGGTAGATTATTACTATGATCAGACAGCTTACCTGGCAACAAGCCCTCAGTTTTACAAACAAATTATGGTGGGTCCATTTGAACGGGCTTTCACGATTGCGAAAATTTTCCGCGGAGAAAAGCATGCCACCACAAGACACTTAAGTGAACTCACTCAGATGGATTTTGAAATGGGATTCATCACTGATCATACAGATGTCATGCGAGTTCTTGAAACAGTTATTCGTGACGTTGTAAAAGAAGTCGGAGAGAAACACGGAGAAATCTTTGAGCGATTTTCTGTTCCCCTTCCACTTCTTGGGAAATCTTTCCCAGTCCTTACCCTCAAAGAAGCGCAGGAAATTCTCGATAAAGAATTTGGAGCCACCGCTCTTGACGAACCCGATCTCGAGCCGGAACATGAACGCCAAATTTGTGAATGGGCAAAGAAACATCATGTAAGTGATTTTATTTTCATTACCCATTTCCCCACAAAAAAGAGAGCTTTTTACACTTATGCTGATGAAGAAAATCCGGAAGTCTCAAAAAGCTTCGATCTTCTTTTCCGAGGTCTTGAGATAAATAGCGGAAGCCAGCGGATACATAATTACGAATCTCTTATTTCAAAACTTAAAGAACGAGGGTTCGATCCAGAAAAATTCTCTTTCTATCTTCAAGCCTTTAAATACGGACTCCCACCCCACGGGGGGTGCTCGACTGGACTCGAGCGCTTAACCGCTCGAATGCTTGAGCTTCCTAATGTAAAAGAGGCCTCTGCGTTCCCTCGAGATATAAATCGAATTGACACCCTTCTTTCGCAATAAACATGAATGAGCATCAAGGACTCAACTTCAAAAGCGGAGAGTTCGAGGGACCTCTCGACCTCCTCCTTGATTTAATCGAGAGACGAAAGCTTCATATCAATGACGTCTCCCTTGCCTCAATCACCGAAGAATATATTGAACGCGTAAGTGCCCGTAAAGAACTCCCCACAGGTGAAGTAGCTCATTTTGTGCTCATCGCCTCAACCCTTCTTTTAATCAAGTCAAAATCACTCCTTCCTCATCTTTCTTTAACTACTGAAGAAGAGAGCGATGTTAAGAATCTTGAAGAGCGTCTTAAGTTTCTGGAAAAAATTCGCTCCCTTTCCCCTCATCTCAAAGAGCGTCTGTTTGTAACCCCAATGTATCTTGGAGGATTGAAAAGATCATCCCGAATTGTTTTTTCGCCTTCCGGAGATTTATCACTATCATCACTCTCTGTGGCTATTCGAAGCGCCATACAAAGCCTCCCGCTCGTGGAGAAACTTCCAAAGGCAATAGTAGAAAAAATAATTAGTCTTGAAGAGATGATGGAAAATCTCGCCAAACGCATTGAGAAAAGTTTTTCTATGAGCTTTAAGGAATTTTCAAAAGCCCACGCGAATGAAAAGAAATCGGTCATCGTAGGGTTTCTTGCCCTTCTTGAACTCGTTAAACAGGGGGTTCTCTCTGTGGCGCAAAAGGAACATTTCGATGATATTCACATTCAAAAGGATAGTGTTGGCATTCCCGAGTATAATTAAACGCGTACCTATTTATGAATCTTTCCCATTCTCTTGAAGCTCTTCTGTATTTCAAAGGTGAACCGATTACCATTGCAGAACTTTCAAAAATTTTGAAATGCTCCGAAAATGAAATACGTCTTGGAGCCGAAGAGCTTTCCGAAACGCTTTCTTCAAGAGGGATTCGCCTCGTACGAAATGAAGACGAAATAAGTCTGGCGACGGCTCCGGAAGTTTCTTCCATCATTGAAAGCCTTGAAAAAGAAGAGCGGGAGAAAGATTTGGGAAGGGCTGGACTTGAAACGCTTGCTATCGTTGCTTATCTCGGGCCTCTTTCAAAATCAGAGATTGAATATACTCGCGGAGTGAACTCTTCATTTATCCTCCGCCACCTCCTTCTTCGAGGACTTATTTCTCGCAAAGAAAACCCAAACGATAAGAGAGGGTACCTTTATGCCACTACCATCGAACTTCTCTCACACCTGGGAATTTCCTCTCTTCTAGAGTTGCCGGAGCTTCAGGAAATAAAAAAAGAATTCCAAGAGAAATATTCCAAAGCAAAAGCCAAGGAGCAAAAAGAAAAAGAAAGTGAAGAGGAATCTTCTTAGAAAATGGTAAAAATTTCATCGGAAACAAAACGAAGAAGCATTATCGGAGGAACATTGAGTCTCCTTCTTTTGGTTCTTATTTTTGCTGAAATGTCTTTCACTGTCACTTCAAGAAAAAAAATAATCCTTCCTCCTCAAGTGATATTTTCCTCTCAAGCGCTTGAGAGGCTTACCCTAGAGGCAAAAGCCGTTTTTCTCTACGATTTTTCAACCGGAAAAATCCTCTACGAGAAAAACGCCGAGGCTCAACTTCCGCTCGCGTCTCTCACCAAAATAATGACGGCCTATGTTGGAAAAAACGAACTTCCAAAAAATACTCTCGTGGTTATTGACCAAAAAGCCCTTCAAACAGAGGGAGAGAGCGGGCTTGGAGAAAATGAACGCTTCAAACTTGACGATCTTCTGCGTCTCATCCTTATCGAATCTTCAAACGACGGGGCCGCCGCCGTTTCAGGAGCATTTTCCGAGCGCGTTGAAGAAAATACAGAAACGTTCGTTGAAAAAATGAATAGAGAGGCGCAATCACTTGGACTGGCGCAAACATACTTCCTCACCGAAACCGGGCTCGATAGGGGAGAGGAAGTAGCGGGAGCATACGGTTCTGCTCACGATGTTGCCTTTCTTCTCTGGAGAGCCTACAAGAAATATCCGGATATTTTTGGAGCCACAGAATATTCAAAACTTCAAATTTCATCTTTTGATCTCAAGGTCTATGAGGTGATCAACACGAACGAATCTCTCTCTTCCGTGCCGGGAACCATTGCCTCAAAAACAGGCTTTACCGACCTCGCGGACGGCAATCTTGCTCTTATTTTTGAAGCAGGCCCTATGCATCCGATAGGGGTGGTTGTCCTTGGGTCAAGCAAGGAGGGGAGATTTACAGACGCCACAAAACTTGCCCAAGGAGTTCTTCAGGGTTTTCTTTCCGAATAATTTTACGAGCGTGCAAATGCCCCGTTGGCTTCGCCACGGGGATCGATCGGGCGGACTGACTTTACAAGGTTCGACCTTGTAACCTTGCGACGCTTCGCGATATTGGAAAATCTCACTCTGAAGGCTATACTGTTTTTATATGGCCTCCCTTGGAATTATCAAGGTATTTTTTCCAGCCCTTGTTGCCTTCATTGTGGGTATTTTTCTGACCCCAGCTCTCTCCGCTTTTTTGTACAAAAACGAGATGTGGAAAAAACACAGTGTCCGCGTCGCAGTCGACGGAAAAGAAGCGGCAATATCCCAATCTATACATAAAGATGAAGAGCGGAAAGTTCCTCGCATGGGAGGAGTAGTCATATGGCTCTCTGCTTCGATTACCGCGATTCTTTTTTGGTTACTCGGAGAATTTTTCCCGGGGTCTATTCTTGAAAAACTCGATTTTGTAAGTCGAAATCAAACATGGATTCCGCTGTTCACTCTTCTTGCCGGATCGTTGATAGGACTGATTGATGATTACCTCGAAACGAAAGGAGAAGGGGACCATATTGCCGGAGGTCTTTCCCTTAAAAAACGTCTCTTTGCAGTTTCTGCAATATCTCTTGCTTCAGCCCTTTGGTTTTATTTTAAACTCGATGTTCATTCAATTACCATCCCCCTTAGAGGGCCGGTTGATATCTCTTGGGCTTTCATTGTGCTCTTCCTTATTGTCACGATTGCCATATATTCGGGAGGTGTTATAGATGGAATTGATGGTCTTTCTGGAGGAATCTTTGCCGCTATTTTTTCAGCCTATGCCGGAATCGCCTATTTTCAGGATCAAGTAAATCTTGCGGCTTTCTGT
>JBBTWL010000013.1:0-10791 GCA_038062775.1 Patescibacteria group bacterium
AATACCCGTAACGGTGGTCTTGATGGTATCTTTGAAACCGATGATTTCAACTTCTTCGCCCACCTTGACCTTCCCGCGCTCAATTCTTCCCGTTACCACAGTTCCGCGTCCTTCAATAGAAAAGACGTCTTCTACCGGCATGAGAAATGGCTTGTCGAGTTCGCGCTCCGGAAGCGGAATGTAGGTATCGAGAGCATTTACCAACTCAAGAATTTTCTTTGCCCACTCGTCGTCGTTTGAAGCTGATTCAAGAGCCTTCAGTCCCGAACCGCGGATAACCGGAGCTCCTACTCCATCAAATCCTTGTTTGGTGAGAAGCTCGCGCACTTCCTCTTCCACCAAATCAATAAGGTCTTTATCAGGAACCATGTCGCACTTGTTGAGGAAAACAATGATTTTTGGAACACCGACTTGTTTCGCCAAAAGCACATGCTCTCGAGTCTGTGGCATAACACCATCAGTTGCGGCAACCACCAAGACCGCGCCGTCCATCTGGGCGGCTCCCGTAATCATGTTCTTAATGTAGTCGGCGTGTCCCGGAGCGTCGATGTGAGCGTAGTGACGCGTCGCAGTCGAATACTCGTTGTGAGAAATGTTAATCGTGATTCCGCGTGCCTTTTCTTCCGGAGCGGAGTCAATCTGGTCCACACTCTTAATCGTCGCTTGGTTTCCCGCGCGAGAGAGCGTGTTCAAAATAGCGGCCGTCAGCGTCGTTTTTCCGTGGTCGACGTGGCCGATGGTGCCCACATTTACGTGGGGCTTTGAGCGGTCAAAATCTCCTGCCATGATAATTTTTTTTAATTTATCTCCTTTCGAAGGCACAGAGCGCGAACTCAAATATGCTTTCAAAACGAGTCAGTGTTAATAATTTCGCTTTAGGCGACCCCGCTCCGCCTCAGGCGGAGCGGGGTTTAACCCCCCTTGACTCATCACCTTTACAACTTATGAGGGAATACAGCCAAAGAACTTTTCGCCCCAAACCACGCCTTAGGCGTGGTCGGGTTAGGTGAATTCCTGATTCCTGCCTGATAGGAATTCAAAATGAAAAACCCCGCCAAGCGGTTTGCCCATCATAGCAAAGGAAATCTCACTTCGTCAAGGAAAACTAACTCGCTGGTTAGCTTGTAGAAGGAGAAGAAAAGACTTTTTTATCATTTTTATCAAACACCGAGCGTTTGATAAAAATGATATTGCGTCTGGAGAAAAGAGGTATACGCTTACAGAAGTTTCGTTCATCGAGTTTAGGAGGAACAACATGGGCAGAAAAACCGGATTCAAAATAAAAATCCCTAGTGCAAGAGAACGAGCAAAGCAGGAAAAACGGGCACAAGTGGTCAGGAAAAAAGGAGAAGCTCTTCTTAAACAGTTTTTCAAACGGTTACCGCCAGCACAGCGCATTGCTGTCGAATTCCTCTTTCAGCAAGAAAAATTCTTACGAGGGTCGACGGTTGAATGTCTTGGTAAAGCTTCGTGTTGCCGTCTAAAAGGACCCCAAGGAATAATCACTTTAGGGATCGACCCGGGTCTGAGCACCGCACAAAGAAAAAAACTGCACCTCTAGTGGTAACACTCTCTTGAATTGAAAATTCTCCGCCTCAGCGGAGAATTTTTTCATTTCATTATTTTCTTGATTCTATTATCGTCTTTGCCACATTAGCGGGAACGATGTCGTAGTGATCAAACTCCATCGTGAAATTCGCTCGTCCTTCGGTCAGAGAACGAAGGGTCGTCATATATCCAAACATCTCCGCGAGCGGAACTTTCGCGTTCAATACTTTCATCATTCCGCGGTCTCCCATGCCCTCAATCTGCGCCCGGCGCGAAGAGAGGTTCCCGGTGATATCTCCCATAAAATTTTCCGGAGTCACCACTTCCACCTTCATAATCGGCTCAAGAATAACCGCTCCGGCCATTTGAGCGGCTTCTTGGATAGCTTGAGAAGCGGCGATTTTAAAAGCGATTTCGGAAGAGTCCACTTCGTGATAACTTCCGTCATAGAGTTCAACAGAAATATCAACGAGTTTGAATCCGGCAAGAACCCCGCGCTCCATTCCCTCTCTAAATCCTTTTTCCACCGCGGAAATATATTCTTGAGGAATAACCCCTCCCTTGATGTTATTGATAAATTCAAATCCTTTTTCGCGCTTTATGTTCTTCGCGACCTTCGCACCTTCTTTCGGTTCTTCTTTGGACATTGGCTTCACTTTGATTTTGACGTGTCCGTACTGCCCGCGACCTCCGGTCTGGCGAATATATTTATTCTCCACTTCCGCTTCTTTCGTAATGGTTTCACGATAGGCCACCTGTGGCTTCCCAACATTGGCTTCGACACTAAATTCTCGCTTCATACGATCCACAATAATTTCCAAATGAAGTTCTCCCATTCCGGAAATAATGGTCTCCCCCGTCTCTATGTCTCCTGCCACGCGGAACGTTGGGTCTTCGTCAGAGAGTTTTTTAAGCGCAATACCCATTTTTTCTTGATCCGCCTTAGTCTTCGGTTCAATGCGAAGAGAAATAACCGGCTCGGCAAATTTAATACGCTCCAGCACAATCGGATTATTTTCATCACAAAGAGTATCTGAAGTTCGGGTACTCTTCAATCCCACCGCCGCGGCAATTTCTCCGGAAAAAACTTTCTTCACTTCTTCTCTTTGATCCGCTTGAAGGCGGACAATGCGACCCAGTCTTTCCTTGTCTCCGGTCGTCACATTATAAATATATGATCCGGCTTCAATCGTTCCTGAATACACGCGAAAGAACGTGAGTTGTCCCACAAAAGGGTCAGACTGGAGTTTGAAGGCGAGAGCGGCAAACGGTTCCGTATCAGAGGCATTTCGAAAAATTTCTTCTCCCGTATTTGGATTAATTCCTTTTGCCGGAGGAATGTCAAGCGGAGAAGGAAGATAATCCACGACCGCATCAAGCACCAGCTGTACTCCTTTATTCTTCAAAGCGGAACCGGCATAGACGGGAAAAATTTTGTTATCAATAACGGCCTTTCGAAGTGTTTCTTTGAGCTTCGGCATCGAGATTTCTTTCCCCTCGAGATATTCGCCCATCAAAACATCGTCATTTTCCACAATTCGCTCAACGAGCTCGTGACGATATTTTTTCGCCTCTTCTAAAAGATTTTCTGGAACTTCTCCCTCGGTCACCTTCTCTCCCATCGCTCCTTCAAAACGAAAAGATTTCATTTTGAGGAGATCAATAACCCCCTCGTGATCTCCTTCGAGTCCAATGGGGATTTGCATACGCACGGCTCTTTTGGAGAGTCGGTCAAGAATAGAGGCATAGGACTTTTCAAAAGAGGCCCCCGTTCGATCAAGTTTATTAATAAAACAGATGCGAGGAACATTCGCTTCGTCCGCGTAGCGCCAGTTGGTTTCTGATTGAGGCTCGACCCCCGCAACACCGTCAAAAACCACCATCGCTCCGTCGAGGACGCGAAGACTTCGCTTCACTTCCACCGTGAAGTCGATATGCCCGGGGGTATCAATAATATTGAAACGATATTTATCTGAACCGGCAGGGATGTCTGTCTTTGACCAAAAACAGGTGACAGCCGCGGCGGTGATGGTGATGCCTCGCTCTCTTTCTTGCTCCATCCAATCAGTGGTGGTTTCTCCTTCGTGGACTTCTCCGATTTTGTGCTGGGAACCTGTATAAAAAAGCACGCGTTCAGACGTCGTCGTTTTCCCCGCGTCAATGTGGGCGATAATCCCAAAATTTCGAACTTTCTCTAGTGGGTAATCTCTTTGCATACAAATGTAATACGTTTTCCGCGTCTTTCCGATCCTCGCCCGCGTTTATCTGCATCTTTCTACCAAGCAAAGTGAGCGAAGGCCTTGTTCGACTCCGCCATCTTATGCACATTATCTCGCTTCTTGATGGCCTCTCCTTCATTTTTCGCGGCAAGCATGAGCTCTTCCGCAAGCTTCTCGGCCATCGGCTTCCCCTTCTTCTTATCCGCAGCATCAATAATCCATCGAAATGCCAAGTAAAGCTTTCGCTCCGGACGAACTTCTCGAGGAACTTGATAGTTCGCTCCACCCACCCGGCGAGATCGGACTTCCATGTTGGGAGAAATATTTCGAATGGCTTCTTCAAAAACCTCAAGTGGAGTGTCGGTCTTCCCTTTTTCTTTGATAACATCAAAAGCCCCGTAGACCACCTTTCGAGCCGTGGTCTTTTTCCCGTCTTTCATGACGTAATTAATAAACTTCCCCACCTTTTGCGATTGGTAGGTGAGATCGGGCTTGGCAATATTTCGGTTTTTAACTTTCCGTCGCATTTTTTCTTAATTCTTAATACTTTCGTCTTACTTCGCCTTCATGGCCTTCGGTCTCTTATTCCCATATCGGCTTCGTCCCTGTCGGCGAGTTTCCACTCCGGAAGAATCCAAAACTCCCCGAACAATGGTGTAGCGAACTCCAACATCCTTCACGCGTCCTCCGCGAACCAAAACTACCGCGTGTTCTTGAAGGTTGTGTCCCATTCCCGGAATATAGGCGGTGATTTCCTGACCGTTGGTAAGACGGACGCGGGCAATCTTTCGGATAGCGGAGTTCGGCTTGCGAGGCGTCTTCGTCGTTACTTTCGTGCATACTCCGCGCTTGAAAGGCGAAGGATAATAGCGAGGGCGATTCTGGAGAGTGTTAAACCCATAGGCAAGAGCCGCCGTTTTTGTTTTTCGGCGAGAAGTGCTTCGTCCTTTTCTCGTAAGCTGGCTGATAGTTGACATTTGAAATGAAAACACCGCGTAAGAGCGGAACACGGGCTACTGTACTATGCTCCCCCTTGGATTGCAATACCGCAATAATTAACTTTTTAGTGAATTAGCTTGTTAGCTTTTTAGCCTGTCGAGAATACCCGTCTAAAAAAATCGTTAGAAGCCCAGGCCGGTAAAAAAGCGGAAAATCACCTCAATAATAGGCGAGAAGAGGTACCAAAAAAAGTAGACGAAAATAAGGACCGCGATAAGACCCCATGACTCAAGCTGGTGCCCGATGCGCCTCGCCTGAAGGGGGAAAAAAGCGAGAATAACTTTTGAACCATCAAGAGGAGGAATAGGAATAAGATTAAAAACGGCAAGCATGATGTTAATAACAACGATAGCCGAAGTAATCTCTACGAATGATGCCGGGAGGCTTCCCGCGAAAAATCGAATAATGAGACCAAATACAAGCGCGATAGAGAGATTCACAAAGGCTCCGGCTCCGGCAACTGCCGCTTCTGCCTTCGCTCCTCCACGCAAATTATTGGGATCATAAGGAACCGGCCGAGCCCAACCAAAAGTAATGCCCGCAAAGGAAGTAACGATAGGAACCAAAATTGAACCCACGGGGTCGATGTGAGCAATAGGGTTCCATGTGAGGCGCCCGGCATAACGAGCGGTGTGATCGCCAAAGGCCTCCGCCGCGTAACCATGGGCCAATTCATGGGCAATGACCGAGAAAATAAGAATGGCGATGGAGAAGATGATGGTTACAGGATCCATGGGGTTAGCTAATTAGCTTTTTAGGGATTAGCTGGTAGATTTCTAAAAATGATAAGACTTTGTAGCTATATATTTTGTCTGGACAACATTTTTTGTTTTCTTTTTATTTTCCTACACCCTACTCCCCACAAGCTAATCAGCTAGATTAAAATTTGCCAAGAGAGTAATGGAATGATAGCATGCCAAAGTTTTTTATGGCTAAAGTTTGTCCCATTACGAATAAAACCTCTCTGGTCGGAGGACGATACTCAAATCGCGTTCGTGCGACGCAGTTTAATCCTTCCGGAAAGTTCCGCCGATACGTGAATCTCCAAAAGAAGCGTATTTTTATTCCTGAACTCAACAAGACGATGATTCTTACCCTCTCCACCGCCGCCATCAAGACCATCAATAAAAATGGCGCGTATCGAACTCTCAAGAAGGCAGGGCTGATTTAATAGCTTTTAGCTACAAGCTTAAGTTGTTAGCTTTTTATGGTAAATAAAAAAACCCCCTGTCTAGGTGGGAGGTTTTTTATTTTAGTTTCTTTACTTCTCGACCTTGAGAATACGAATGAACGAAATAGAAGAACATGGATATTGCAAGCGGTATCAAATAGATAAGCAGATTTGATTCGCAATAACTCGGAGTACATTCCTTTGTCGGAATACAGCGGGTAACATTGCAGGTAGCTACAGTAAACGAATAAGCAACGACATACACAACAACACCCAGAATTATTTTCCCAATTGTTGGTTTGTAATGCATGCCTTCATTTTAACCTATTTACTTCTCCACACTTCTTCCTTTATCCACAGAAAGAGTTTTGCTGTCAGAATAAAAAGTGATTCTTCCTCGTTCGTCGGTGCGGAGGATTTTTATATTATGTTTCGAAAATGTATCGAGCGTTTCTTTATGCGGATGGCCGTACGAATTACTTTTTCCGGAAGATACGACCGCATGTTCAGGATTAACGGCCTCCACAAATTCATTCGAGGAGGAAGTTCGAGATCCGTGGTGCCCCGCTTTCAGTACATCACTCACTAAATCTTTCTTTCCAGTAACCAATCGGTGTTCCACCTGCCGAGGAGCATCGGCAGTAAGTAAAAATTCATTTTCTCCATACGTCACTTTTATCACAATCGAAGCGGTATTGGTTTCTGTGTTTGGAGAAGTTCCAATCGGAGGGGAAAGAACCTCAACTATTATCCCATAATCAAATAAAATTTCTCCTCCCTCTTCCGCTAAAACTTCCGGAATATTTTTCTCCTCCACAAGATTTTTGAGAGTTCGATAGGTAGCAGTCTTTCCTTCCGCGGGAGATTCGAGGAGCGTCCCTATTTTATATTTCCCCAACACATCAATAAGACCTCCGATATGATCCGCATCGGGGTGTGTGGCGATAACCACATCAATATCTTTATCGAAGGGCGACATTACCCCTGAAAGTTCCCGAAGCACCCGGGCATCTCGCCCACCATCAATAAGCATCTGTCTCCCACCCGGAGTTTCAATAAAGATTGAATCTCCTTGGCCAATATCGAGAAAGGAAACCGTGAGAAGTTTTGGAGAATGTTCTTCTCTGTAGAGAAGAACATAAACAGCGCTGTTTACAAAAAGAAGGAAAATGAGGAAGAGAAGCGAGAGACTTTGAGTTCGATTTAACGGCATAGAAAGAGGAGGTATAATAGCCGAACCATTATCCCATAATAAACCCATGCATAAATACGAAGCGAAACAATTTACGATTCCGGAAGTTCAAGGAATTTCTCCCAAACAAATTGAAATTCACCTCAAGCTTTACGAAGGGTATGTGAAATTTACCAACACTCTTCGCGAAACGCTCACCGAACTTCGCAAAGACAGCGAAAAAAACGCCTACGCCTTAGGCGAAGTCCTCCGCCGATTCGGATTTGAATTTAACGGCATGCGTATGCACGAGTATTATTTTGAACAGGTCGAAGGAGGACCAAAATCCCTTTCTCCGGAAAGCCCCCTCTCAAAAGCTCTTATTGAAAAATATGGCTCACTTGAAGATTTCAAAAATCATTTTGTGAGCATCGCTCTCATGCGAGGCATCGGCTGGACTATTTTGGCGTGGGATCCGATCGGAAAGACTCCTCATGTCTACTGGGTAAATGACCATGAGTTAGGCCAACTCGCGGGACTTCCCATTCTCTATGCTCTCGACATGTGGGAACACGCTTTCATGGTGGATTATGTCCCCGCTGAAAAAAAGAATTATATCGAAAGTTTCTGGAACGCGAGCAATTGGAGCGTTGCCGAGAAGAGATTTGAAACCACGAAATAGCAGAAAACTCCCCGCCACTAGGCGGGGAGTTTTCGTTTGAGAAATATAAAAAGAAGGCCAAGAAAAATATATGAAAGAATCATCGCCCACAAAGAAAAAGTCGAAGAGGTAATGGTGGCGAAAGAAAATCCCGCAAAGAATTTTGCAACAAAAAGCATGTAAGAAAGAAGAAGTGCGGTTGGGTACCCAAAGAGAATCCCAAGGAAGGAGAAAAGTATCCCAAAAAAGCCAGCGAAGATGGAAAGAAACATTGCCAGAGGAATAAAAGGAAGAACGAGAAGGTTTGCCGGAAGAGAAAGGAGAGAGAAGGTGCCCATTTCATAGAGAAGAAACGGCAGAAGAAAAAAAGAAACAGAAAGCGTTGAAGCAACAATTTCCCTCACGCCAAGTTTCTCCGTGATGAAGCCAAGAAATTTTTCGAAGACGGGAGAGATAACGAGAATAGCAAAAGTGGCGAGAAAGGAAAGTTCGAACCCGACATCAAAGGCGAGGAGTTTTGGATTCCATAAAAGCATGGCGAAGGCGGCAAAAAATAGCGCGCGCAAAGAATCACTTTTTCTCCGAAGGAAGGATGCAGAAATAATAACCAACGCCATAACTGCCGCACGCACGGCAGCGGCAGAGCCTCCGGAGGCAAGGGTGAAAGCAATAATAGAAAGAGAAGCTCCAAGGGGTGTCCCCCATCGGGGTAGAGGAAGTTTCTCTAAAAAAGAGACTACCGCCTTTGCTACCAAAGAGAGGTTATAACCAGAAAGAACAATAATGTGCGAGAGTCCGGCTTTTCGAAAATCATCATTATTTTCTTTGGGAAGCGTTTTCTCTCCAAGAATAATCCCCCCAGCAAGAGAGGATTCAGGAAAAGAAATTGTGCGTTCAAGAGAAGAAACAAAGGCCTCTTTTCCTTTAAGAAGGACCGAAATTATTATATTTCCTTTCCCGCTTTCTTTTTCCGAAACCTTAGGATTTCGAAGGATGCTGATAATCCCGTCTTTTTCAAGAAAAGATTCATAATCAAATTCTTTCCCAGAAGAAAGAAAAAAGTTTTTCGGCTCTTCTTTGGTTCCTGAAAGCAGAAGTTCATCCCCATAAGAAACTTTCTCATTGCGATCAAAAATAACGAGAATATTTCCTGAAAGAGACAAAGTTTTTCCTTGCAAAACTCCCTCGGAAAGTGAAACCACTGCTCGAAGGTTCATTTCTCCTTTTTCCGGTTCTTTAGAAACCATTCCTCGAAGTAATATACTCGCCGGAAGAGACTCAAGAGAAAGTTTGTCTTTTTGAAGAGCCTCATCTACGGAAAGAAGTCTTACTCCTCCCAATGAGAAGGCAAGGAGGAAAAGAAGAATGGGAATTGCGGAAAAAGATTCTTTCGAGACCTCATACTTCCGAAAGAAAAAAACAAGAAAAGAAAGAAAAATGGAAAGCCAAAAAAGAAGGAACAAAAATTCCTTTTTGAAAGATAAAAAGGAATTGAAGAGAATGCCAAAAAGAAATCCGAAGAAAAGAGGATAAAATAATTTCTCTGTACTCATTTGCGCCACAATTTGATAAGCTCCCCTTCCTCATCTTGTGAAAACACTTTGCGAAACTTCGCCCCTTTTTTCCCTTTCACCCTTCTCTCACAGTCGTCCCACGTTTTATGCATTAAAACTCTTCCCTCAAGCGCGCTCACATACGAATAGGCTTTGCCCGATTTTCCTCTTTTCTCTCCCGATGGAGCCGAAGACGGGGCAGAGAGGTCGTGAGTATATTTTTCCTCAAGTCCCAGGAACAAATCCGGCTTTGCCCCAAGAGCAAACGTCTGCGCGATTTTGTCCACCCGCTCATTGAGAGCGTGCCCGCTGTGTCCATAAACATGTTTCCAAGAAATATTTCTCCCTTCGGAAGCCCGCAATAATTCCTTCCACAAATCTTGATTCAACACTTCTTCTTTCGTGGCAGTCATCCATCCGCGCCTTTGCCAAGAATGAATCCACTCCGTAATGCCCTTAATAACATATTTTGAGTCGGTATAGAGGGTGACCGGAGAATCCTCTTCAATCGTTTCTCGAAGAGCCTGAATCGCTCCAATGAGCTCCATTCTATTGTTCGTCGTTCGTTTCTCTCCCCCTCCCATTTCACGAACTTTCCCGTGCATAAAAAGAATCGCTCCCCATCCTCCCGGTCCAGGATTTCCCATGGAGCTTCCGTCCGTATAAATCACTATTTCATTCTTTGGTTCATTTTTGGGTCCGTTTTTAAACATTCCGAAATCATACACAAAACAAAAGCCCCCTGCGAGGACACCGTCCATTTGACACCTTGGGGCGAGAAAAAGAGATACACAAATAATACGCGATCGCGTATTATTTGTGTAGGTGAGGTAACTTCACTCGAAGTCCAATTTCAAAATAGAAAAGTCAACAAAGAATGTCTTCCACCCGAAGGCGAATCTCATTTCGTCCGCCAAAATTTGAGCGTTCAATATTTCCAACCAGTGAATATGATTTGCCAGATTCTATATTTTCAACGCTTCCGCACGAAAAATTTTTTCCTTTCGCAAAAAAAGAAATGGCTCGTATCGCTTCTCCACTTTTTTTTCGAAACTGAAGCTCGAGGTGATCTTTCCTCGCTCCAAAAAGTTTTACTTTTTCAGGAACTATGCCAGAAAATAAAAATATTGGCTTGGGGTTATCTATTCCAAAAGGAGCGAGCCTTTCGAGAGAAGAGAGAAGGGCGTCATCTGTCTCCTCAAGAGTAAGCATTCCATCAAGCCATTTTTCTTCTACCGCATCCTCAAAGGTAAAAGTTTCGTATGCCTTATGAAGCTCTTCATCGAGATGGTGAATATTTTCTTCTTCAACCGAAAATCCTCCGGAGAATTTGTGCCCTCCAAATTCTTTAAACACTCCGGGGCGTGTCGCTCTCATCAGTTCCACCACATTCACGACTCCATCTGACCGACACGACCCCTTGAGTCCTTCTCCTCCGTCTCTTCCCCACAAAAATGCCGGCCCAGAAT
>JBBTWL010000014.1:0-2301 GCA_038062775.1 Patescibacteria group bacterium
CTATTGGTTGCATAGCGCCCATTTAATTCTTGAAGGAGATAAAATTTGAAAGTCAAAAGGCAATGTGTACTATCTCAAGGATCTTATCGCAAAAGAGTATTCTGCGCTTTCTCTTCGATATTTTTTCTTAACCGCACGATACCAGACACCGCTTTCATTTACTTTTGATGCGCTTGATTCCGCGCAAAATGCGCTCCTTGGGATTCTCCGCTTACTCTCTTCCTTTCCGGAAGGCGGGAGAGCGGATAGTGAATGGATAAAAAAATTCGATGAGGCACTCTCCGACGACCTCGATACCCCCAAAGCAGTCGCTCTTATTTTTGATGTCTTGCGATCAAACCTTTCAGAAAAAGATACACTCGCGACTATTCTTGAATTCGATGCGGTTTTGGGACTCAATGTGAATAAAGAAAGAAAAAAGTTTACGAAGCTTTCTGATGCTCAAATCCCCATGCAGATGAAAAATTTGCTCACCGAAAGAGAAAATGCGCGGGCGAAAAAAGATTTCGCCCGCGCAGACGCTTTGCGTGTGGAAATAGAAACTCTTGGGTTTCTTCTTGAAGACTCCCCAGAAGGCCCGAGGCTCACTAAAAAATAAAAGAGCGTGGAGGAACTCGGAAAAGAAAAAGGGGACAACTGTTGTCCCCCCTTTCGAATAGCTGGTTAAAAAAAGAAAAGTCAACTCATGAATCGGGAGAGAATCTCCTCGATTCGGTAATGATTCACGCTGAATTCAGTTCTCATCGTGGCAAGAGAGTTTCTCGCCCTTTTGGTTTCCTTTTGAGAGGAGGAGCTGATAACAGCCCTCTCGTCGGTCGCCATATCCAACAACAAAACATTTTGGCGATTGATGAGGCCCAAGACCTCAACCATGACCTTGTTATCCATTTCAAATGTCCCTAAATAACTTGCGAACAAAACAATAACATAAATATAAAGAATAGCAATGACCCTGCCTCTGAGGAGGATAAACTTCCCCTCATAAAACTACCTCTCTACCACCTACAAGCTACCAGCTCGCTCATTCCCCACCTCATCCACAGCATATAAACGGTTTTTCCTTTCAAGCTTCTCCCTTCCCTCTTCCTCAAGTGCTAGAATACGAAGACTATGGCAAATACTCTTCGGCAAAAAAGTGATGGATACCGCGGAGGAGGGCTTCGCGTCCCTCCGCAAAATATTGACGCGGAAAAGGCGGTCATCGGAGGAGTATTCCTTCGCCCCGAATCCATGTATGAAATTCTCGACATCATTACTGAAGATGTTTTCTATGTGGAGAAACATCGCGTCATCTGGCAAACTATTCTCGCGCTCTTTTCGAAAAATGATCCGGTAGATTTTCTTTCCGTCACGAACTATTTGAAAGACCATAACAAGCTCGATCTTGCCGGAGGAGGCGGATACTTGGCGGAAATCGCGCAATTCGTTCCTTCTTCGGCAAACGTTCGCCACTACGCGAGCATCATTCATCGCAAACACATGATGCGGAAACTTATCCAAGCCGCGGAGGGCATTAATGAACTTGGATATGACGAAACTTTAGAAGTTGAGGAACTGCTCGACAAGGCCGAACACGGACTCTATGAACTTTCAACCGCTGGTGGAGCGACACGAAAATATGCCGAGCTGAAAGACATGTTGGGAGACGCGTGGGAGCGTCTCGAAAAACTCTCTCACGCGAAAGATGAAATTCGCGGAGTACGCACCGGCTTTCGCGAACTCGATGATAAACTCGCCGGATTTCAAAAGTCCGACCTCATCATCCTCGCCGCTCGCCCTTCCATGGGAAAGACGGCTTTCGCTCTTGATATGGCTCGTCAAACGGCCGCCAATCACGGAACATCAGTGTGTATCTTCTCTTTGGAAATGGCGTCTCAACAGCTCGTTGACCGCATGTTGGCCGCGGAATCCAAAGTAAACTCCTGGCATTTGCGCACCGGACGCATTTCAACCGACAGCGAATTCAATCGCATTCGCGATTCTCTCGACCGGCTCTCTTCGGCTCCGATTTTTATTGACGACAAACCGGGAAATAATATTCTGCAGATGCGCTCGGTCGCACGGCGGATTAAGAGAGAGAAAGGCTTAGGGCTTATCATCGTTGATTACCTCCAGCTTATGACTCCGATTAATACCCGAAATTCTGATTCGGCGGTTCAACAAGTGACCGAGCTTTCTCGTTCCCTTAAGCATCTTGCCCGCGAGCTCGATGTTCCGGTTTTGGCTCTTTCACAGCTCTCCCGAGCCGTTGAACAGCGCGGAGGAAAGCCTCGTCTCTCCGACCTTCGCGATTCCGGTTCC
>JBBTWL010000015.1:0-6230 GCA_038062775.1 Patescibacteria group bacterium
TAATCATTTCGGATTCAGGAATAATGTCTTTATCGGAAAGACCTTCATATAAATTTTTAAGCGATCGTTCAATCCGTTCCATGAGTTCGTCATCAACATACCAACGGTGATGGAAATCAACATCTTCTTTTTTCAGCTTGAAGGGCTCGCCAATAACCAAAAGAAAATGTACCGCGTTACGAATAGAAGGCGCGGAACAAAGAATATCGAGAAGTTCATCTTCAGCAATAATGCCTCCGAGACTTTTTAGGGTAATCTTCATCTCATCAAAAGCCACCTTCTCTTTTTTGTAAGCATCGGACTTTTGAATAAGGGCAACGGAGTAATTCTCAATCTGGCGAACACGCTCGCGAGTAATTTTGTAAAGTTTCCCAATGGATTCAAGCGTCATGGTCTCCTCATTTTTTCCGAGGCCATAACGACTTTCTAAAACATCCCGTCCCCGAGGAGAGAGGACCGCAAGAAGACGCTTCACGACTTGACGCGGTTGAAAGGAAAGTTTGATTTTTGATTTCACTGCTTTAGTGTTCATGGAGTTTATGGTAGTGGATACTACAACAGACTTATCTTTTTGGCAAGACCTCTTCAAAAGAGAGCAGATTAAGGACTTTCCCGGGGACAAAAATCACCTTTTTTACCGTTTTCCCCTCCATCCATTTTTTAATTTGGGGCAAAAGCAAAGCTCTTTTTTGGACCTCTTTGGGAGAGAGGGAAGAAGGGAGTGTTATCGTGGCTCGGACTTTCCCGTTCACCTGAACTGCGATGGTGGCATCCTTCTGGACTAATTTTTTAGAGTCAAATTTTGGCCAGGGAAGTTTTTGAAGAGAAGTTTTTTCGCCAAGCCTATGAGCAAGTTCCTCGGCAATATGAGGAACAAATGGTGAAAGGAGTCGTAAAAATATGAGAACAATCTCTTGTGAAATAACTTCTTCTTTTTCGAGAGCATTGCTTAAAATCATAAAAGCGCTCATGGCCGTATTAAATTTCATATCCTCTATATCTTCAGAAACTTTTTTTATGGTTTGATGAAGAAGCCTCTCGAGGTCTTTGGAAGGTTTCGTTTTTTTCGAAAGAAGCGAGAGTTTCCATACCCGTTCAAGAAAGCGTCTTACCCCGGCAACGCTCTCCTCATTCCACGCAATCGCTTGATCAAAGGGCCCCATAAACATTTCATACGCTCGAAGCGTATCCGCTCCAAGACGGCCGACGATGGCGTCTGGGTTTACCACATTCCCTTTTGACTTCGACATCTTCACTCCCCCTTCGGCGAGAATGAGGCCATGTGAGGTTCGCTTCAGATATGGCTCGAGAGTAGGTACGAGTTTCAAATCGTAGAGAAATTTGTGCCAAAAACGCGAGTACAATACGTGGAGAGTGGTGTGCTCCATCCCACCGTTGTACCAATCTACCGGAGTGAAATACGAAAGAGCTTTTTTTGAGGCGAATTCTTTTTTATTTTTCGGATCAGTGTAGCGAAGAAAATACCAGGAAGATCCGGCCCAGTTTGGCATCGTGTCGGTCTCACGGATGGCTTTCCCTCCACATTGAGGACACTTCACTTCTCTCCATTTTTTTATGCTGGAGAGCGGAGATTGGCCGTCGTTAGTGGGTTTAAAATTTTTCACTTCAGGGAGTTTGAGCGGGAGATCTTTCTCCCTGAGTGGAATCCACCCAGGATTTCTTTGTTCTCCTTTGGTCAAATCCTTATTTCTTACTTCTTTATTCTTCATTCTTTCCGCGCAGTGTTCGCAGAACACCAGGGGGATCGGTTCTCCCCAATATCTCTGACGAGAAAATACCCAATCACGAAGTTTGTAGATCGTCTTGGTCTTTCCTCCGACCAATGCCATGATTTTTTTTCCTCCTTCTTCCGTTGAGAGTCCATCAAATCGACCGGAGTTCGAAAGAAATCCCCCGCCAACATATACTCCTTTGCCAATAAAAATTTCATAGGCGCGCTGGTGTGGCGGGTTAAGGATTTCTTTTTTTGCTACTTCCGGTAACACCCATTCAACCGTAAAGTTCCCTCTCTCTTTTTCTTCAAGAGTGGGTTCTATTTTTTTGAGCGATTTCAAATGAGCATACAGGAAAGAAATCTCAGCCGAAAATGCCTTCTCTTTTGAGTAGGCGTAATAATCGTAAAAAAATTTCTCTTCAGCGACTTCTTCTATTTCAGCATCGATATACCCGGTTTCTTCTTTGAGCTCACGGAGCGCCGTTTTTTTATTTTCTTCCCCTTCCTCAACCGTCCCCCCAAGAAACAATCTTCCTCCCAGTTCCGGCTTCCAGTGAATCGAAAGGTATTTGCCTTGATATTCAACCACGAGAATAATTTTTTTCTTTTTCTCTCTCTGCCCTTTCCTCCTCGCATCCGGATGCTCGAAATATGGATTGACGACATTTCTCACTGGGAGATTGAATTTTTTGGCAAATTCGAAATCGCGTTCATCATGAGCCGGAACCGCCATAATAGAGCCGGTTCCGTACTGAAAGAGCACATAATCGGCAACGAAGAGCGGGATATGCTCGCCGGTGGCTGGGTTTGTCGCTTTCAGTCCTTTCATCTCAACTCCGGTTTTCTCTCGGGAGGTATCCGTTCGTTCTCTCTCGTCTTTCTTTTGTCCAAGAAGCGCGTATGAACCTACTTCAGGGAAATTGGTAATCTCATGACGATATTTTTCAAGAGCTTTATGTTCCGGAGCCAAAACCAGATACGTCGCTCCAAAAAGCGTATCGGGGCGAGTGGTAAAAACTTCTATTTCTCCGACATTTTGTTTGAGAGCATTTTCAATCGTAAAAGAGATGAGAGCTCCCTCACTTCGCCCAATCCAATTCCTTTGTTGTGCGATAATTTTTGGAAGATAGTCCACCGTGTCTAAGTCTCTATCCAAACGATCCGCATACTTGGTAATCTCAAGCATCCATTGCTCTTTCTCTCTTTTTTCGGTGAAGCCTTCACATCGCTCACAAATTCCCCCAATAGCTTCTTCGTTTGCCAAACCAATTTTGCAGGAGGGACACCAGTTGATTGGCATCTTTGATTTATACGCCAATCCTTGCTCAAAAAACTTTAAGAAAATCCATTGTGTCCATTTGTAGTAGGCAGGATCAGTCGTATTGATTTCTCTCGACCAATCAAAAGAAATACCGAGGGACTGTATCTGACGGCGAAAAGTGTCGGTATTTTTCTTGGTAACGACTTTTGGATGTACCCCCGTTTTAACGGCGTAGTTTTCTGTTGGAAGTCCGAAAGCGTCCCATCCGATAGGAAAGAGGACGTCAAACCCTTCCATTCGACGCTTACGCGCTATTATGTCCATTCCAATATAGGGTCGAGGATGTCCCACATGAAGTCCATCACCAGAAGGATAGGGAAATTCAATGAGCGGATAGAACTTCTTTCGCGCTCTTTTACCCGGCCCTCTTGCCTGAAAAAGTTTTTTTTTCTCCCATTCTTTTTGCCACTTTTTCTCTATCTTTTGAGGCTGATATTCGGTAATTTTTTTTCGATTCAGAGAGGACATGAAGATGAATCATTAACCAGAAATAGCTTTTGGACGGATGGGGTACAATTCCGGGTCTACCACTCGAGTAAAGCAATGCTCCCCTGCTCCATGGTTCCAATTTTCCTGGCCAAAGGCTTGGGGGGCCTGATATTGAGTCTTTGAAGTTGCGTTTCCGGTCGTATTCGCGCGATTAAAGGTAGCGCAGAGTGAAAATGAAAGCGCTCCTGTTTTTTGATATCGGTATTCTTTTTTTTCTTCTAGTTTTCCTTCTGGATCTTTCGGAAGAACAAATCCGGAGATGGAATCACCGAGCTCGTTTACATTTTCCGGAAGTTTCCCCTTCGAAGACCAATAGACGTAGATAATTTGATTTTGAATGTTCGAAAGGTCAGAGACCCGAACTTCATCGAAACGTTTTGCTCGAGCCTCCGAAGGACTTCCAACGATAACGAATCCCCATACGACGGAAGCCATAACGGCAATCGAAAAAAAAGAAATAGCAATACGATAGATTTTTTGGCTTACCTGCCCTTTAATTTCAAGGAAGTAGTAACCGAAAACTCCGCCGGCAACCAAAAGAACCGAGAAAACCTTGAGAAAAAATTGGGTTGAGGTATCGCCTGAAAGAAATTTGTTGATAAGAATAATGAGATCAACAATAATAGCGCCAAGGGTGAAGAAGAGCGTGAAGTACACGAGCCATTTTCGAATTCCAAGCTCTTTCTTTGCCGGATCTTCCCGAAGGTCTTTCGTCACTCTCGAAGAAAGAAAAACAAAAAATGGAAGCAAAATAACAATGGCGGAAAGCGGAAATCGGATTTGATTCAAGAGACATTCGCTCCCGCAGTAATTCAAAATATCAGGAAAGGTGTAATCAATGTAGGAAAAAAGAAGGGCAAGAAAAATAACGGCATTGGCGTAGAGCAACACCATACTTCCAAAATAGAGAAAGAACTCTCGAGGAGTGGTCTTTGGCTTGCCGATGGATATTGATTGGGGTTCCATAATGAAAAGAGATTAACGAATATCCTCCTATAATGACAGAAGTTTCGAGTATTGTGAAGGACGCCTCTTTTTGAGCCTATCTGGGCATTACAAGGTTCGACCTTGTAAACCTTGTAAATAGCACCCCCCTTACTTCGGCCTAATCAAGGTGGGCATGGTCATTCCAGGTCACTATCCGCCATGGAAGTGAAGGATACTCTGGATGATATTCAAAAACCGTCACTCCGGTATTTTTTACTTGAAAAACATAAAAAATACGCCGGTATTCACGAAACGTGAGGTCATCGCCAAAAACAGCAAGACCACCGAGCATTCTCAAAAATGCTCCGTGAGTAACCGCCAAGATATGTTCCGCGGGGTCATCGATAAGAAATGCAAGCGCTTGCATTCCACGTTCTTTCACGTCTTCAAAATTTTCTTCGTCTGAATGCCGAAATAATGGATCACCCAACCCCACAGTGATAGAGTCATAGATTTTTTTTACTTCGGGACTATTCCTTGATTTTCCAATAATTTCAGAAGGACGACGGAGCTCAACAAAAAAGTCAGAGAAGGTGATTTCTTTTTTGGTTGTTTCGGCAATGATTTCTGCCGTTTCTTTTGCTCGGAGATGGGTGCTCGCAATAATTTTATCGAAAGAGAAAGTATGACAACGTTTCGCAATCATTCCCGCCTGCCTTCGTCCTTCTTCGGTTAACGGCTCTTCTGGATGCTGAATAATTTCCTGAAGATTCCCCTCACTTTCTCCGTGACGCACAAAATAAATTCTTTTCATATCTTTTCATAAAAAACTAACAAAATTTAGGACATCGGATGTCCTAAATTTTGAACTCAATGACATCTCCGTCTTTTACCACGTACTCTTTCCCTTCCGTTCGAAGCACTCCCTTTTCCCGAGCAGAGGCATAAGAGCCGACTTCCAATAGATTTTTTTCGTGCACGACTTCCGCACGGATGAACTTATCTCGAAAATCGCTGTGGATGGCCGCCCCTGCCTCTTTCGCGGTAGAACCTTCCGGAATCGTCCATCCTCTTGTTTCGTCTTCACCGGTGGTGAAAAAGGTGATGAGATGAAGCAGTGAGTAGCTTTTTTTGATGAGCGTATCAATTCCGTAATCCTTCGAAACTTCCCCACGAAAAGAGGACTTTTCTTCTTCAGAAAATTCATTGAGCTCCCCTTCGACCAAAGCGTCAACAAAACAGTATTCTGCTCCTTGGGAATTGATATAGGCGAGAAGCTCGGTAAATCGAGAATCTCCTGTCTCATCAAGATTTTTTGTACTCCCCTTCTTGTTCAAACAATACAATACTGGCTTCTCGGTTAAAAAGTTCATCTGCTTGAGTAACACTCGCTCTTCATCTGAAAGAGAAGTAGTGCGTACTGGCTCTCCACTCTCAAAAGAAACTTTCACCTTCAAAAGTGCCTCCTTAAGAAGCGTAGCCTCTTTATTCCCCTGCTTCACATCACGCTCGAGAGTTCCGAGACGCTTTTCAAGCGATTGAAGGTCGGCCAAAACCAGTTCGAGGTCAATCGTTTCTGCATCTCGTTTTGGATGAATGGAGCCATCCACATGAATCACGTCTTCATCTTCAAAAATACGCACCACTTCAAGAATGGCATCGGTGTCTCGAATATTCGTGAGAAATTGATTTCCCAATCCTTCTCCCTTTGAGGCTCCTTTCACTAGCCCCGCGATGTCAACAAATTGAACAACTGCC
>JBBTWL010000016.1:0-3406 GCA_038062775.1 Patescibacteria group bacterium
CCACCGCCCATCAAATCATGACGGGCTGAATTTTATTTGGGACATCAAAGTCCTCTCATGCACTGCACCAACTAACTTATTTTTTGTTATGAAAATATATTCATTCTTTCGCAAGGCGTACCCAACAAAATTCTCGAACTAAATTTTCATACACCATCACACCAAAGCCGTAACCGTGATGTCTTGAATGAGTGCTCCGTGATTATACAAAAATCCCCGAGACCCGCGAAGGGTCAAGGGGACAAAGGTACAGAGGGTCTAGTGATCCAAAGGTCAGAACGTCAGTTGCGGGAGCACGAAGCGATGACGATTCCCAGCATCCCAAACGTAGTCATGCAGAAACTGGTTCACGAGCACCCCGAGCCACCCATCGGAGCCCAGATGCACGTACGCAACGAAGACATTCTCGAACGAAAGAGGGATCTCGTCACCCTTCCGGAACAAAAAGAATGTTCCGTATCCGTCCGTTCGCAACCATTCCTTATGAATACGAACGAAGCCGATGATCTGACTCTGCGTGAGGCAGAGACGAGCAATATCGCCATGATCACTGAAGATGGTTTTGAAATCACCATCCTTGACCATTTCATGAACAATCACCGGTTGCGCGGGAGTAGGTGCGCTCGTCACATCGAGGTTCCAGTTTTTGAAGTCGGAATCGATATATCTGAACACATCACTCGCTTGCGCGATGGTTCGTATCCCATCGTTCGGCGGAATGATGAGCAAGTGGCCGTCCGAAATCGGGCGGGTGTAGATTGTGTCCCTTGCTTTCTTGGCCGGAACAGGCTTTTTTTGATCACCTGTCCAACATGGCCTTTTGGCAAGAAACTTCTTGAACTCTGACTCCCATGTGTCTCCTTCATCTCCGAGAAGAACGTTGTCCAGTTGTTGACGCAGGCCGGAATATTTCCGGAGTGCTTTCCTGAGCATGACATCCATGGTCAGTCTCCTTATTTAATTCAAAGCATTGCCATTCAAGCAAACACCGACATGGTATTCACCACAGCAGAAAATCTTTGAGAAAATCAAAAGATTTTCTGCTGTGGTGAACATAGGCACATCTTCTAACGCTAGCTAGCTATGTGAAGAACCTTGCAACTATATTGTACTACTTTTAATGCCAAAATGTCAATAGTCCTAGAAATTCTTCCTTTAAAAGGCTTTCTGGTGACTGTGTTGCGCGCTGACGCCTCTATTATATACTTATTTCTAGGGTCGAAATTTAATCCCACTTCACTACTCACTATTCAACCTTATGAACAAGGCAAGTATCGTCGAAGCCGTCCACGCTGTTTTGGGAAGTTCCAAAGCTGATGCCGAGAGAGCCGTTGAGACGGTAATCGAATCAGTTGTAAAAAGTCTTAAGAGCGGACAAGAAGTTTCGATCGCGGGGCTTGGAATCTTTTCGGTAAAAACTCGTGCCGCTCGCCAAGCGAGAAATCCTCGCACCGGCGAAACGCTCCAAGTCCAAGCCATGCGCGTACCAAAGTTCCGCGCCGCAAAAGCTCTCAAGGAAGCCGTAAAATAATTCTGCTTTCTCTCTTCACAAAAGTTCCTCCCTCGCGGAGGAGTTTTTGTTTCTGGAGTCTCTGGAGAGTCTTTTGCGCCTCCTTTTTAGAAAAAGATTGAAAACGATGTTTCCCGAGAAGAATTTGCGCTGTCGCAAATATTTTTCCTCCTTCTTGGGAAACAAATGGACGAACAGAAACTCGGAGCTTCCACTTTGCTAAAAAGTATTTCTTTACCCCTTCCCTTGTTTTTATTCCATTCGGAAGAAAAAAAGGAGTGTGGATTCCTTTCTGAGAAGAAAAATATCTTTTATGATTCTCGTGCAAAATAATAAATGTTTCTTCGTTCTCTCCCTTCCCCCTCTTTCTTTCTTCATCCTTATCCTTCTTAATTCTTAATACTTTATTCTTACTTCCCCCCTCCCTATGCGCGCTTGCATAATCCATCACCGCACTATTAAAGAGTACCCCTGAAACCCTACTTTCTCGAAATACCCTCTCGGCGATTTCTTTTGTTCCAAATATTTTTTTGAAATTCGTATCAAATGCCACTTCTTTTTTCCCAAACCCAAATGAAAGGATAGCCGAGGCCGTATATTCTCCGATGCCAGGAAGAGCAGTAAGGCTTTTCTTTTCTTGAGGAAATTTTCCTCCATATTTCTCCCGTATAATCTTCGCGGTTTTCTGCATATTCCTCCCTCGGGCGTAATACCCCAGCCCTTCATAGAAGGGAAGGAATTCTTCCCAACTCGCCTTTGCCAAAGAAGAGATGCTTGGGAACCGCCTCAAAAACTTTGTATAAAAATCTATGACTCTTGAAACTTGAGTTTGTTGAAGCATCACTTCTGAAACCCATACTTCATACGGAGAAATATTTTTCTTTCTCCATGGGAGTACCCGTTTGTTCTTTCTGTACCACGGCAAAATTTTTTCTTTGAAAAATTTTGCCGTCCCTCGGCCCTTCTCTTCTCGAGGTTCAACCTTGACATAAGAAGGTTGAACCTCGAGAAATTTTCTTTTTCTTTCTTTATTTCCCACCTTAATTTTTAATACTTTCTTCATACTTGGCGAGCGGGCAGTCGCTGTGGTCTTTTTTCCTCGCCTGACAATACTTTCGTCCATACTCAATCACTTTGTACGTAAAATTAAACCACTCCTTCGGTGACAAAAGAAGCATGAGATCTTTCTCAATTTTTTCTGGCGAATGTTCCTTCGAAAGTTTCCACAGTCTCGACAATCGCTTCACGTGCGTATCAACCGCAATGCCCTCCACTGCTCCATACGCATTTCCTAAAACCACGTTTGCGGTTTTGCGTGCGACTCCTGGGATACTCAACATTTCCTCCATGGTCTTTGGAATTTTTCCTCTAAACTTTTTTTGTACCATTTTGGCCGCACGCAAAATATTTTTTGTTTTGTTCCGATAAAATCCCGTTTGAAAAATATCTTTCTCAAACTCCCGTGGATTTGCATTCACATACTCCTCAAGTGTTCTATATTTTCTAAAAAGCTTTTCTGTCACCTCATTCACCTTCTTATCCGTACACTGCGCCGATAATTGCACAGCGACCAAGAGCTCCCAATTATTCCTGTACTTCAAAACCATCCCCGCTTCAGGAAAAAGTTTAGAAAGTGTGAAGAGAATAACTCTTGCTCTCTTTTTTTGATCCGCCAAAAATATGCTCATTGACTTGCCCGGACACAAACACTTCGTTTGGCGAAATGTTTGTGTTTTTTAGGGTGTATCTTTACAGTACGGCTCGAAACCATTTCCTCCGAAATTGCTAACGCAATTTCGGAACTTCCTGAAATCCACTCGGGTGCGGCGGAAGGAGGGGGATGGGGGGAGGAATTCCGCCGCACCCTCGCTTCGGAAAAATTCGCGCCGACAGTTG
>JBBTWL010000017.1:0-3783 GCA_038062775.1 Patescibacteria group bacterium
CGTACATTTTGAAATGGGGTTCGTAATCCCCGAAGGAATCATCTCTCCATTTTTTGGAATAAATCGCGGATGATTTCGAAGCGAGCACACCACATCTCGTCCGTCCCGAATTATGTGAATAAATTTTGATCTCGGAAAAGAAGAGAAGAGGAAAGGAAGGATGGTTACATTTTTCGGTGTCTTCTCCACTACTCGTCGTTTGCCACTTCGAAGAAGGAGAAGTCCGAAAAACTTATCAAGAAAATCAGGGAGACATTTTGAAACACCCCGAATCCGAATGAGCTCCCCGCGTGGAATGTCGAATTTCTCGGAGGTTTCAGCAAGTACGATTTCGTCAAAAAGAAGAAAAGAAACCTTTGGAAGAAACGGATATTTTGAGAATGTCGAAAGAAGGTTGGTGTGAATATTTAATTCTGCCCCCCCCGCCACATCTCCACTCGCTCCAATCGTTGAACGAAGAAGCGTTGTCCCGCTCCTCCCGCATCCTCCGATAAAAATTACTTCTCGATCACTTTTGAATTCGTCACAAAAAACAGGGAGTTTCCGTGAAAGTCGCATCTGTCGTACTCGAGAAAAAATATTTGAAAGACGCATAGATGATTACTTTTGAGGAAGTGTTATTTTATACTCTTTCATCCAACACAAGAAGGAAAGAAGTGGCCAAATCGAATTCAGATAATATTTTCGGTGTTCCAAGTGATCTTCCAACATCTCTCTCACCTTCTTCATATCAAAAATTTCTTCCGCCCCCTCGGGTGGATTTTGAAAAACATCTTGAGCAAACGATTTCATTCCCAAAGTCCGAAGCCAAAAAGACCCCGGAGAAAACCAGCCCCGCTTCGGTTCTTTGAACAAAAAGTTGGGGATATGCCCTAAGAAAGCCTCTTTAAGGACGATTTTCTTGTCAAAAAAAGAAACTTTCTGGGAAAGGGGAATAGTGAGCGCGGTTTGTATCACTCTTTGGTTCAACATCGGAACTCGAAGCTCGAGCCCCGAGGCCATTGACATTTTGTCCGCCAACGTAAGCGACTCGTCCGGAACCCACGTTTCTCGATCAACATCCATAAACTCAAGCTCAAAGGGAATATTACTTTTACCCTTCTCTGCTTTCTGCCAAGAAGAAAATTTTGGCAAGAAGAAATTTCGAGTTGTATCGGGCAAACAATATTCTGGATGAATAAAACCTTTTAGCGTGGCCTTTTCATGCTCCATAAAAAGAAGAAACCGGTCAACCCCCGCAGGAGTATTCAATTTCTTGAGTTTCGTATTTCTCTCCGCCTGTTTTCGAAGGAATCCGGGAACAAATTTTTGATATAAACTGGCAATATAACTTAAGTGATAACGCTCATACCCCCCAAAAAGTTCATCTCCTCCGTTTCCCCCAAGAACCACCGCCACTTCTTTTTTCGCCTCCCCCCCGAGTTTCAGCATGGAAAGGCCTGTGGGAATGGCAACGGGCTCATCAATATGAAAAATAAATTTTTGAAAGAGTGAAACCACTTCTTCTTTTTTGAAAATAACCTCTCGATGATCAGTTTGAAAATACTTCGAGCTTTCCCGAGCAAGTCGAAAATCTGCGTTAAATTTCTCCTCCATTTGAGGCGTATCCACCTCAAAGCCAAGGGAAAAAGTTTTTGGAGCGTGATTACTTGCTTTCCGAACCGCGGAAAGTACCGCATTCGAATCAAGCCCTCCGGAGAGATACACCCCAACCGGTCTGTCAGAAACGAGTTCCGCTTCAACTGCCATTTCGAGAGATTCTCTCACTCTTTGAGCCGACTCAACAAGAGAGAGTTTTTCAGGACACGCTCTCCCTTCAAAATATTTTTCTACGCGAAACTTTTTTCCACTGAGCTCAAGAAAGTTCCCCGGAGGGAGTTTCAAAATTCCCTCAAAGAGCGTAAGAGGAGATGGAACATAGAGAAGCGAGAAGTAAAGATTCATTGCCTCGACGTTAAGTATCCGTGGAACCCCGCCTTCAAGAATTGATTTTATTTCTGAAGAAAAGAAAAATTTTTCTCCATCCCAAAAATAATAAAAAGGCTTAATCCCGGTGTGGTCCCGTGCCGCAAAAATCTTTTTTTCTTTCTTATCCCAGATGGCAAAAGCGAACATTCCGGAGAAATGCGAGAGGCATTCATTTCCCCATTTCGCGTAAGAAGCCAAAATAACTTCAGTATCTGAAACGCTCTGAAAATGAAACTCTCCTTCGAGTTCTTTCCGAAGCTCTCGGAAGTTATATATCTCTCCATTGAAAACAACGATACATCTCTCATCCTTCGTCTTCATCGGCTGGGAAGCGGCTTCAGAGAGATCGATAATTTTGAGTCTGTTGTGTCCAAGAGAAACACCTTCCGAAAGAAATACCCCCGATCCGTCAGGACCTCTATGAGCATTCTTTCGATTCATCCGAAGGATGAGCTCCTTATCCTCAAAATTACATCCATTGATAGCGCACATTTTTCTCTTTATTTGGTTTCTATTTTACCTCTCTTTGTGCTTCTTCGCGAAAACTTCCGGCAATCTTTTTTGCGAGTATCGCAAGATTATGATTTTCCACGACAATCTTTCGAGCAAGATTTGAATATTCACTCCTTCTCTCTTCGCTCCATCCCAAAACCTTTTGAATACAAGTGGCGAGCCCTTCGGCACTGCCATCTAGGTAATAGATGTCGTCATGAAAATCTCCAAGAAGTGGCTTATAAACATGAGTGCAGAGAATGGCTGGAGTCCCACAAGCCATTGACTCAAGTTCTGTTTTTCCAAAACCTCCGCCTTCTTGCATACGAAGAAAGATATCCGTATTCCAATACTCTTCCCGAGCATTGTCATTAGAGACTTCCCCAGCCCACTGGAGATACTCGTTTATATGAAAATCATCTGCCATTTTTTTAAGTCCTTTCATGTATGCGTCATCTTCAGGACGAGCGGGACCTCCAATAATTTTGATGTGAAAATTCGTGTAGTTTCTTTTATGAACGAGGATATTCACCGCCTCAAGAAGCGTTTCCACTTTTTTGACTTTCGAAAGACGCGAAAGAGAAATAAGTACGGGGGGGATATTTTTTTTTCGAACCAGTGGGAGATGAAAATATTCGGTATCAATTCCGTGTCCCGTAGAGACGACTTTTTTGGAAGGAAAGGCAAAGGCTTCTTTTGAAGGAGTGAAGACGGTATCCACCAAGGAAAGTGCCTTCTTTGCTTCGGGACTAACGACTATGTGAGCGTACCACATGGCGATGGGTTTTCGGAAGAAGAAGTTCAGCGGACGAAGGGCCAAAACATATTCCGGACACATATGAATAAAGACTCCATCCACCCTCGGAAGTATAGTGAGAAGGCGATAATAAAAAACCATCGCGCGAATTATTCTTGGGTATCCTCTTTCTTTGAGCGTTGAGTAGATATGGACATTTTTCGGGAGGTGATGCTTCCCGACGGCCAAGCCGATAGCAAAAACCTCATCGACATTTTTGGCAATATTTTCGACCCAGCGATGAGCAAAGCCCATGACCGAATCCTCGGTATCAATTTTTTGGGTAACAATAAGAAGCTTCATGAAGGCGCGGCTGATGGGATTGCTTTTCATTACATGAACGGTACACCTTTTCTGTTTTTTGTTTAGTAGGCTCACAAAAAACTATCAAAGGTCGTCAGCACCCAACGAAATGTCTCCCAGACATTTCTTCGTGCCCGCATTATAAAAACCACCAAAAGCGGTTTTTATAATGCGCGGCTGATGGGTGCTGACCCCACGACCTCTCGCGTGACAGGCGAGTGCTC
>JBBTWL010000018.1:0-4755 GCA_038062775.1 Patescibacteria group bacterium
CGCCAAATTTTATAACCGCGAAGTGACGAATGCCGTTGATACGCTCGTAAGCCTCATCGAGCCGGCGATGATTGTTCTTCTTGGTTTGGGGGTTGGGACGCTTCTCGCTTCTGTCCTTATTCCAATTTACAACATTACCTCGAATATTTAAGTTGTACTTTTTAGCTTTTTAGCTTGTTAGGGAAGAAAGAAAAACAAAGAGGAGTATATCTGATTTTCTTAATCCTACTACACCCCCTACCAACTACAACCTAACAAGCTAACTCGTAGTTATTCACAGCTCTATTTGTCGCCGAAGAGGGGAGGTATATAATAGGGGGTGTCGGATAAAACCACGGCCCGCGAATTAGTACAGGGTCCGCGGGTCGACGTAATTTAATAGTTTCCGAAAGGGAACAAAGTTTAACAGTTAAAATATGAATAAAACTAAAGGTTTTACGCTCATCGAACTTCTGGTGGTTATTGCCATCATCGGTATTCTCTCGTCAGTCGTCTTGGCCTCTCTTAACACAGCGAGAAGCAAGGGCTCTGATGCTAAAATAAAGGCTCAAATTTCAGGACTTCGAGCCTCCGCTGAAATTTATTACGACAATACCGCTGGTTATGGAGTTGCGGTCGCTGGAACTGAAGCCATAGGTGCGAGTATTGGTACTGGATGTGCCAGTGGTATGTTTGCCAATGTACTGCTTACTCCATATACTTTGCTAGCGAACTATCCTACATACTCAAACGTTGGTAAATGTACATCC
This sequence comes from Patescibacteria group bacterium, assembly GCA_038062775.1. Lineage (GTDB taxonomy): Bacteria > Patescibacteriota > Minisyncoccia > Phycocordibacterales > JAKFXT01 > JBBTWL01. The sequence continues at coordinate 750 of JBBTWL010000018.1, forward strand.
GTAGGTGGCACCTCATATGTGGTTAGTGCTAAGCTCAATACTGCTGCCACATATTGGTGTGTTGATAGTTCTGGAAACTCTAAGCAAACAGGGGCTCTTCAAGCTGACAGCGCGATAGTTTGTCCTTAACCACCAAACTTAGATACAAACAAAAAAGCCCCTTGTGGGCTTTTTTGTGTTTGATAGTAAATGTATAATAACAACATCATGCGATATACAAAGAGAAGCAAAGGTTTCACCCTTATCGAACTTCTGGTGGTCATCGCGATCATTGGCGCTCTTTCGTCCGTTGTGTTGGCATCGCTCAATGTAGCCCGAGGAAGGGGGGTTGACGGTCTTGTAAAGTCGAACTTTCACGGAGTACGAGCCCAATCCGAGATTTACTACGATACGAATGGAAATTATGGGGCTGATTTTAATACAGCACTTTGTAACACCGCACCCGTTGGTACTATGTTTGAAGATGATCAAGTTGCGGCGCGACAAATTGACGATTCCGATACAAAAAGTGGTAACCCTTCCACTTGTGTTGCAGGAAATGGACTGGGCGTTCCCAATGGCACTGGGGTCGCTACGAGCTGGGCGATCTCTATTCCGCTAAAATCTGGCAGTACCTGGTGCGTAAGCAGTTCCGGCGGAGGAGAGCTTGGGAAAACCGCTCAAATTTTCGCCAACACCGCCGTCTGCCAATAATCACTGTCAAGGTTCAACCTTGACAGTGCATGCTATTATTTGGAAATGGCAAGAAATTTTGAATTTTCTTTTGGTGAATATTATCATCTTTATAACAGGGGGACTGAAAAGCGGGAGATCTTTTTAGAAAAAAGAGATTATCAAAGATTTCTTACTCTTCTATATGTTTGCAACAGTTCAAAAATTCTTCATCTCAGTGATTATCCAGGCTCATCCATGGAAAACATTTGTACCATCAATATGGGTAAAAAAATAGTAGCTATTGGAGCATACTGCTGTATGCCGAATCATTTTCATATCCTTGTGAAAGAAATTTCAAAGAAAGGTATTAGTACTTTTATGCAAAAGCTTTCAACTGGATATACTATGTTTTTTAATAAAAAATATTCTCGAACGGGAGCTTTATTTGAAGGAAGATTTCGCGCCAAGCACATTGGAAAAGATGAACATTTGGAATATTTGCTTTCTTATATCCACCTCAATCCGGTTAAAATAATGAACCCTACTTGGAAGGAAAATATAAGTTTTAATCCTAGTAACGCAAAAAAGTTTCTCTCCGAGTATCAGGCATCAAGCTACCTTGATTACTGTGGTAAGAACAGAAAAGAGGGGAATATATTAAGCCGTAGTGAATTTCCGAGATACTTCTCAACCGCGGGTGACTTCGAACAGTTTTTAGAAAGTTGGCTTACTGTCAAGGTTGAACCTTGACAGTGGTTCAATGACTCTTTTCTTTTTTATTTTTGGTCTTCTGGTGGGGAGTTTTTTAAATGTGGTGGTCTATCGTCTGGGGACGGGATTCTCCATAATTTCCGGGCGGTCAAAATGCCTCTCATGCGGGAAAATTCTCCACTGGTATGAACTTCTCCCTCTTGTGAGTTTTCTTTTTCTTTTAGGGAGGTGTTCAAAGTGCCATACCAAAATTTCTTGGCAGTATCCAGTGGTCGAACTTCTCTTGGGGATTACTTTCCTTCTTTTGTATCAGGAATTTTTTGCGGGGGTCTGGTCTCTTTATTTTTTCTCCTCCTTCTTTCTGTACGCCGTTATTTTTTCTTTACTCATTACCATTGGCGTCTATGACTTACGGCACAAAATTATTCCAAACGCTCTCGTGTACTCACTTATTTTGCTTGGGGTTTTGGTGGCGTACCTTCGGGCATCCTCAAATCCTGTCTCTCTTTTTCTTCTCCCGGATCTTTTTGTAGGGCCGATTTTCTTTCTTTCTTTCGCCTCGTTGTGGTATTTTTCAAAAGGAAGAGCGATGGGTTTTGGGGACGCAAAATTAGTTCTCGCTCTCGGTTTGATTCTTGGGGCTTCTTCTGGTCTCTCCGCTGTTGTTTTGGCATTTTGGATTGGAGCGATATATGGAATTTTCGGCATGCTCATTTCAAAATTTGGAGAAAAACTACCTCTTTCCTTGTCCACCTTGAAAGCTTTGTTTGGTTTCCCAAAAAGACTTACAATGAAGAGCGAGGTTCCCTTTGCCCCTTTTCTTATTTTTGGATTTTATATTGCCTTCTTCTCCCACCTCGACCTTTTTTCTCTGACCGCTTATTTTGATTTGTTCTCATGAGATTTACGAAATATACTCGCTCTTTTATGGGAAGTATGAAAAGCTCTTCCGGCTATTCTTTGGTCGAGCTTATGGTGACTATCGCCATCTTTACCATCATCAGCACTACGGTTTTACTGAATAATCAGCAGTTCAATGGCGGGATTATTTTGACGAACATGGCCTATGATTTGGCCACCAGTATTCGAGAGGCGCAAGTCTATGGGTTGAGCAGTAAAGGAGTCTCGGGAAACTTCAAGAATGTGTACGGCCTTCATGTGACTGGAGTTGATAATCAGACTCTCCTTCTTTTTTATGATTCAGGAGACGGAAGTGGCGGTCTCCCGAATGGAGGATATTCTACGGGAGAGGAGATTCAAACCACAAAACTTACTCGAGGAATTAAGATTAAACAATTTTGTGTCACCTCCGGGGGAAGTGATTATTGTTCGGTGGGAGGAGTTATTACGGAGCTTGATATTACTTTTAAGAGACCAAACCCGGATGCGAAATTTCGGGTGGTTAATCCGGGCGCACCGATTTCGCCTATTACTGGGGCAAAAATCGATATTTGGTCTCCGGAAACAGGAAGGACAAAGCAGATTAAAGTCGAATCAACCGGACAGATTTCTGTAAAAACACCATGATTTTTTTTCTTCATCGTAAAAAAGCCGGTTTTACGCTCGTAGAAATGATTGTTTCAGTCGGACTTTTCACCGCGGTTTCTTTTATTGCTACCGGCTCTCTTCTTTCTATCGTTTTGGTGAATAAGAAAGTGCAGGCCCAACAGGCGGTCATGAATAATTTAAATTTTGCCCTCGAGAGCATGACTCGCGATATCCGCGTGGGGAAGGCTTATCATTGTGGAGGAGGAACTTTCACTGATCCTCAAGATTGTTCTGGGGGGGGTGACTATTTTTCATTTCTGTCGGCCGAAAACGCTCAACAATATGTGTATCGTTTAGAGCCTGGAGGGTCAGTGATTGAAAAGTCAACGGAGGGAGGAGTGCTTGGTAGCTATACTGACCTTACAGCAGAAGAAATTCACATCAACTCCCTTTCTTTTGTTGTGAAAGGGTCGGCTCTGGGGGATGGTATACAGCCGAGCGTTCTCATCGCTCTTTCCGGGTATGCTTTTATCGAATCCCAAAGTCGTCCAGAGAAGGTAGATTTTTCTCTTCAAACAACGGTTTCGCAAAGACTCATTGACTACTAGCATGACATATTTTCCCATAAAATCAGGAGTTCATTTTCTCTCCAAAAATCGGGGCTTCAGTCTCATTGAAAGTTTGGTCGCCATTACCGTACTTCTCACGGCGGTGGTGGCTCCTTTGGTTATCGTTTCGGGGAGTATCGCAACCGCAAACATTGCGAAGGATCAAATAACGGCATTTTATTTGGCAAACGAGGCAATCGAATACATACATAATGTTCGAGACACTAACTTTTTGGGTGGAGCGGACTGGTTGACCGGACTTTCAGATTGCATAGTGGGGGCTGGGGGTACAGAGAAATGTGAAATTGATGGACTTGCCGCCGCACAAGGGCCAGGAGGAGTGATTCCTTGTATTGGGGGAGTTTGTCCGAACTTGTTTTTGAATATCTACAACAATCCTGCCGGAACCTTCTATAATCATGACATTCTCTCTTCGGGGAGACAGACAACCTTCAATCGTTCGGTGGTCATTACTTCTTTGAGCGCAGATGAAGCCAAGGTCCAAATAACTGTTATCTGGAAGACGGGGTCGCTTCTTGGGACAG
>JBBTWL010000019.1:0-738 GCA_038062775.1 Patescibacteria group bacterium
GGTGCGCCCAAATATAACGTAACGAACATCGATACCCTCACCCGAGGCCTCGTTGGATATTGGACATTTGACGGAAAAGACACGGCGTGGAACACCAACAAAACACTTGATAAATCGGGAAATGGGAATCATGGCACGATGACTTCTATGAGCACTACTACTTCCCCCGTGGCGGGGAAGATAGGGCAGGGGATGGGTTTTGTCGGGTTGAATGGAACTACCGAGCAAATAAAAGGAACACTAGCGACTTCTCTTGCTAATTCGTCATTTTCAGTATCCGCATGGATTTATACCCGTAACATTGCTTCTCAAGAGCGACAGTTTTTTGCTTTCGGGGACGCTGCGGGAGCAGGTAATAAATTGGTACACTTTCGAGTTAAGCCAGATGGCAATCTGCTAATGGGATTTTGGGCTGATGATTACTCTTCAACAGGGAATGTTATAGCAATCAATAGATGGTACCATGTGGTTGGCACTTACAATGCGAGTACTAATTTCCGCATATTTTATCGAAATGGGGTGGCGGGAGACGCAGGAAATACCGCTGCGAATGATTTTTCAGGTGGGACGAATTTTTACATAAGCGGATGGGGTCATGGTGCTAATATCCAAAAATGGAATGGCTTCGTTGACGACGTGCGTATCTACAACCGCGCGCTCACTCCCTCCGAAATCAAACGTCTTTACAACATGGGCCGCTAACCCCCCAATGCGTGACATCGGACCCCACCCCCCCCC
>JBBTWL010000019.1:748-2644 GCA_038062775.1 Patescibacteria group bacterium
GTACAATTACAAAGTTTGACCTTGTAAGATAAAGTAAAAAAGGAGGTGAAAGAAAGAAAAACACCAAAGCTCGGACAGCATTTTTTGAAGAATGAAGGAGTCGCAGAAAAGATCGCGATGTCCCTAAACCATGTTATTTTGAAAAATGACATGGTCGGGCGAGAATCGTCTCTGACGATTCTCGAAATCGGCCCGGGGGAGGGAATGCTCACCAAATATCTCATCAAGCGAGGAGTAAAAGTAGTAGCCGTAGAGAAAGATGAGGCGTTGGTTCAAATTCTTCAAGAAAAATTTTCGGAAGAAATTAAGAATAAGAAGCTTCGAATTATCTCCGGAGATATCCGCAACTTTGAGCCCGGGAAAATTTTCAAAAAGAAAAGATACGTCCTCATCGCCAACATTCCTTACTACCTCACCGGCCTCATTATCCGAAAATTTCTGGAAGCCGAGCACCCGCCAGAAGCCCTCGCTCTTCTTATTCAAAAAGAAGTGGCAGAGCGCATTGTTGCGAGAGATGGCAAAGAAAGCCTTCTCTCCCTTGCCGTAAAAGCGTACGGAACGCCAAAGATTTTTATGAAGGTGAGCCGAGGCTCTTTCAACCCTCCACCCAAAGTAGACTCGGCCGTTTTAGTGATAGAAAATATTTCAAAGAAAAATTTTAAAGATGTATCCGAAGGGAAATTTTTTGAAATTCTCCGAGCCGGCTTCGCTCATAAACGAAAACTCCTTATAAAAAATCTCGAGGATGTTTCCGCTAAAGAAAAAATTATCGAAGTCTTTTCCAAGATGAATCTTTCCAAAAATTCCCGAGCGGAAAATATAACGCTTGAAAATTGGTTTTCCCTTGCCAAAAAACTTCGTTTTTGATATTCTTCTTCCTAAGCCTAGCTTTCGGTAGATTCTTCTACCACTCTCCACTCTCAAAGACTTCCTCGATGAAGAACCTCGGAGTGCCCACGTTTCTTCGCCTCTCATTTTTGCAGAGCGGAAATGCACAGAATACGGAAGCGTTCAGCGATTACTCATTATTACCGTTAAGCAAAACACCTTATGAATCCAACACCACGCCCCCATTCACCACAGGGAGGCTCTTCTCATTTGGGACCACGAGGCCCGCGAAATAATTCGCGCCCACCTTCTCATCCTTCTCGTCCGTCTGCCCATCCATCCTCTTTCGGGGGAGGAAGAAGTGGCGGAGGACGCTCATCGGGACGATCGCGTTTCCCGCGCCGAGAACACAACCCCTTCATTCCTCGAGAAGAAAGATCCGCCCTTCAAGGACCTGACCTCGAACGAGAAAGGGAAGTAAAAATAGATCCGCCAACGGAAGGCGTCATCCGTATCGTTCCTTTGGGAGGAGTAGAGGAAGTCGGACGCAACATGACGGTGGTTGAAACACCGGAGGATATTTTCGTGGTCGACATGGGCTTTCAATTCATGTCGGAGACAGATGCCCCAGGAATTGACTACATCTTGCCAAACACCCGATACCTTGAAGACCGAAAAGATAAGATTCGCGCGGTCATTATTACCCATGGTCATCTCGACCACATCGGCGCCATTCCCTACATCATGCCTCGCATTGGGAATCCACCGATTTACACCCGCTACCTCACCTCGGTGATGATTAAAAAACGCCAAGAAGAGTTTGCCCACTTGGCTCCGATTGATATCAAAACACTTGAGCCCGGGGAGCGAATAACTATTGGAGGTATGAAAATCTCAACCTTTCCCGTCACTCATTCTATCCCTGACGCCATGGGAGTCATCTTCGAAACAAAGTATGGGAACATTGTTTTCACGGGAGACTTAAAACTCGACCATGAAGATGGAGTGCCGTCGGAGGAAGAAGTAAAGCGGTGGACAAAAGTAGGAGAAGGAAAAAATATTCTCTTC
>JBBTWL010000019.1:2654-4649 GCA_038062775.1 Patescibacteria group bacterium
CACGGAACGCCCGGGGTTTTCTATTACAGAGCGTGTCGTTCACCAAACCCTTGAAGGAATCATCAAAAACGCGACCGGGCGTCTCATCATCGGAACTTTCGCCTCGCAGTTCGAGCGCATGATCAAAATTATCGAAATCTGCAACAAGTACAATAAAAAAGTTATCACGGATGGGCGAAGCATTAAAACGAACATCGACATTGCCGAAATCACCGGCCTTCTCAAAATCAAAAAAGATACGATTATCCCGCTTGAAGCGATGGGGGACTATCCTTCGGACAAGATTGTCGTCCTCGCCACGGGAGCCCAAGGAGAAGAATTCGCGGCTCTTATGAGAATCGGAACCAAGAAACACAAACACATTATACTCAATGAACGTGACACGATTGTGCTTTCTTCTTCCGTCATCCCGGGAAATGAAGTTGCCGTTCAACGTCTTAAAGACAATCTTTACCGACACGGAGTACGCATCATTAGCTACCGTGTCTCCGACGTTCACTCCACGGGACACGGAAATGCCGGAGAACTCGTTTGGATTAACAAAAAAGTCGGCGCGAAATTCTTTATGCCCGCTTATGGATACCACTCGATGCTCCGAAATCACGCTCAAGCCAACATTGACGCCGGGTTCCCAAAGGAAAATATTATTCTTGCGGACAATGGAACTATCGTCGACATCATTGAAGGAGAGAAACTTTTTATTCACAAAGAAAAGGCCCCCTCGAACATGATGATGGTGGATGGATTTTCTATCGGGGATATGCAGGAGGTGGTCATTCGCGACCGCCAAACGCTCGCGAAGGATGGAATTTTAACCATTATGGCCATCATCAACCCAAAGACGGGGAAGCTTCGAAAATCTCCGGACATTATCTCTCGAGGATTTGTCTATATTCGCGAATCCCAAGAGCTCTTCCAGGAAGTGCGCGTAGTCGTCAAAAAAACGGTTGAAGAGACGAATAAAGGATTGAACCCCATAAGCCTTGATTACACGAAAAATGCCGTCGCCGACAATGTCGCCCGATTTCTCTTTCAAAAGACAAATAAACGTCCGATCGTTATTCCTGTCTTAATCGCCATATAAAAGATTCCAAAGAAAACCCCCTCCGCTTCCCGCGGAGGGGGTTTTCTGCTAGTGTCCCTGGTAGAAAAACTCTGAAAGGACAGTTCCATGAGCCGAAAAAGAAAAGGAATGACCATCAAGAAGAAACCTCCCCTTCATGGGAAAATCGCCTACACAACATTTCCCTCCGATTCCAAAAGTCGCATTGCGGTCTTCTGGGATGAGGGGAAGGATGGCGTACTCATAAAAATCATCCGCCCCATAGAAAGGGCCGATATGAAAAACGGAAAACTGGTTCAGATGGAAACCAGAAAGCGATTGCCCGGAGGAAGAGTCGTAACCTATTTTTTTCTGGAGGAGCGTTGCGCACAACAGCTTGCTCGCCTCATCCCTCTGGTAATTCCTGAAAAAACATGGGCTGAGAAACTTCTTGGAAAATTGCTTGGATTTTGTTTTGGAAAGAATGAGAGGGTGGTAATTGAAGCATTCATCCTCAAAGGAATGTACGGACAATCAAACAAACCAAAACCGTTTCCGATTCCATAACCCCCCTTGTTCGCCCCGATATTCAGTCGGGGTTTTTTGTTTGCGGTATACTATTCGAAGTCATGCAAGAGTTGCCTTTCACAAAACATTTGGGGGTAGGGAAGCGAACACTTGGAAAGAAATTTTTTCTCTCCGTCTACCTCGCCAATCTTTTCATTTCTCTTTCCTATTTCGTTACCGCCTATGTCAATTCAAGTTTCCTCTCCGAACACGTGCCCGCCGCAAGTGTGGGACTCCTGTACGCCGCCTCTTCTATTCTTTCCCTTCTCTTTCTTTTTTTCTCCTCCGACATTCTGCAGGAAATAAAAAATCGACAGCTGTTCCTTATTCTCTCCGCGCTTGCTTTGGTTTCAACGCTGGGCCTTGCCATCTCTTCCACTCCGGAA
>JBBTWL010000020.1:0-7200 GCA_038062775.1 Patescibacteria group bacterium
AAGAGCAGAGCAAGACTTATGGCATCCCCTCCATTTTGTCCAGTCATTCCCCCATTTCCTCCATTTCCTCCTTTTCCGACGATAGTTCCGTTATTGATGATAGTGATGCTCGTGCCCGAAGGAAACGCGCCGGTAGTAAGGGCTGGGGAGAGAATACTGTTTGACCCCACCACTACCCCAGCATTTATAGTAAGTACGACAGGGCACCCTGCAGACCAAGTACTACCAACGACAGTCCAGATATTGTAGTTATTTGTATGCAAAGAGATGAAGAGGGGGGCGGGACAGGCCGGAGCGGTAACAGTGAGCCTAAAGGTCGTGGTGCGGACGATTGCCCCGGCAGTACCCGTAACGGTGATTACTGTGGAGCCGGTTGGAGTTGCCGCTGTTGTTGAAATGGTCATGGTCGAAGAGCAGGTCGGATTGCAGGAATTTGGAGAAAAGACGGCGGTCGCTCCCGCAGGAAGGCCGGAAACGCTGAAAGAAACAGATTGCGTAGCGCCGGAGGCAAGGGTAGAGGTAATCGTGTTGAGTATGGAAGAGCCTTTTTCCACGGAAACATCCCCGCCGTTTGAGAGGGAGAAGTTGAAAGAAGGAGGAGTAACTCCGGAAAGCGCCCTCGCCCAGCCCTCAACGTACCCTGTCCCCGTATTTACTTTTGGATAGCAAAGATTCGGATTTACATTTGTCGGGTCGTCAGGACAACCTTCTACATCGGCATCTTCAAAAGAAATCCATCCGATGCCGGTGGGGCCACCGTTTAAGCCCGTGGAGCTCCAGGCAAACCCGCGAAGACGCTCCGTCCCCCCTTGGTCATAAGTTACTTTGTATGATGCGCCCCCTCCTGCTCCGGGATTTGCCGAATTAAAAGAAATCCAGCCGATGTTCGAAGACCATGCCCAACCTCGAAGATCCACAACGCCTGCGGCGAGAGCGGGAGAGATGGGAGAGAGCGCCTTCGAAAGAGAAGAAACCACAGCGTCTCTTGAGAGAACGCCAAAAAAAATAATGAAAATAAATATTGAAAGCGAAAGAGTCGAAGAACTCCAAGACTTCTTAAAATCCATGCAAGGAATTATACTCTACTCCCATATTTCTCGTTGGGGAAAACAAAAATTCTCTCTCCCTTCTCCATTTGGAACCCGCAGGAAAATATGGACATCGGATGTCCATATTTTCCTGCCTAGCCTACTGACACGTGGCACTCATGCATTTTACAAACTTCAGTTTATAGATAAAGCTCGACTGAGTTCCCACATTAGCAATATAGGAAATAAATGGGAATCCGTCTGAAGGAACGACGAGAGAAGGAGAGAGACCCGCGTCTCCCGGGAAATCAAGATATACATCCGCTACTGGAATAAAACAGGGAGCGTCAACACATTTGAAGAAGAAGAGATCGTTGTAAGTAGCCGTACGATGAGTGAAAGCAACCATAGGAAAGCCATCATTCCCAAAACCAATGGATGAAAACTTGCTGGACGTTCTGAAAAATGGAGGAGCGGGAGGAACTGCACCGGTGCAAGAAGCATCGCTACATCTCGCAAGCCTCAACAGAGGGGGTAAGGCAGAAAATTCCCAGTACGTAATGACCGGCCTCAAATCAGGAGGGATGCCAATTCTTCCATCAAATATTTTACTCTCGTTGTTAGGAATAAAAATCGGAGAAGAGAAGCTCGAGCAGGTAGCCGTGAAGCATTTAATAAATTTAATGGAGGAAATATTCGTATCCAACTGCGTTGGACGACTGGAGTAAAGAATGGCGGGCTTCCCGTCGGAGCCGACAGAAATATCGTCCACTCCGATTGCATACCCGACATCATTAATCGTTTGTATGCTCTGAAATGGGCTTTGTGTTGACGCACTTTGGCAGGTAGCTTCAATGCACTTCATAAATCGTGGTTTGTGCCAAACAGAAATATCCGTATTGATATCAACCCACGCTATAAGAGGAAAACTGCCCGGGTCTCCCCTGTCTATAGTCATGGAGAAAGAGTTCGGTTCCGCGAAGTTCGCTACAGATCTTTTGTTCCACGTCTGACACTCGGGGTCAGAACACTTAATTAAATAAAGGACTTGAGAAATAGGTGATTGGTTTTGGAAAAGAATCGCCGGTAACCCATCGGAGCCGATTGCAAGATCAAGAGTGCCATTGAAATCCTCCCCTGGAATAGTGAACGTAACCGTATTTCTGTCGCTACAGGAAGCGTTCCGGCATTTCGTGAATCGTATATCTTGAGAAGGGAGATAGGTATACGCCATCGCCGGAAACCCATCCGCTCCAAGAGTCGCGGAAACACTCGGACCGCCATCGCCAACAGTAACCGGGTCAACCAACGTCTTGAGGCTCAAAGGAAGAGAGGGGGAAGAAAGGTTCCCCGCGGCATCGAAGGCCTTCACGGTGAAAGTGTAGGAAGTATAGGGAGTAAGCCCCGTTACGCTGTAGAAGGTGCTTAGAAGCGGAATGGTAGAACCTGCTCCGGGAAGAACGGAGGCAATTTCTACTCCGTCTTGGAAAACTTTGTACCCGGTAACGCCGACACTGTCGCTTGAGTTCAACCAGCCAAGTAACACATCTCTTTGGGTCAAAGGCCCGGAAATCTTAAGCTCGGTCGGAGCTGTTGGAGGGGTGGCATCAATACCAGAAACGTCCAGAGGGAAAGACTCACCATAAAGTCCTACGGCGTCATACGCTCTCACTTTGTACGAATTCGATATTCCAAGAGAAAGACCAGTAAGAGAAAAATTGAGGGTAGAATTCGATACTTGCCCAATTTGGACTCCATCTTTGAAAATCTTATAGTCGGTAACTCCAACATTATCTATTGAAGGGTTCCAAGAAAGGGTGGCTTGCGTTTCCGTATTCGAAGAAACAGCAAGTCCGCTTGGAGCGCTCGGAGCCTCTGTGTCTGGGCCTGGAGGACCTGCTGGAGGACCTGCTGGAGGACCTGCTGGAGGACCTGCTGGAGGACCAGCTGGAGGACCTGCTGGAGGACCTGCTGGAGGACCAGCTGGAGGACCAGCTGGAACGCAAACAGCATCATTGGTAACTGAATCAATGGAAACATTCCCCTCAATCCCACTATTTGAACTTGAAACACACCAACTTTTTGACGGATCGCTCTTGAGGGAAACTTCAATGGCCCAACTGGAGGCAACTCTTCGAATCCCTCCCACAGGATCAGGCAAGCCGGTACCGTTTCCTGATACACATTTTGCCGTTCCTCCACTTCTCGCTTTCGCATCTGCAATTTGATTTACCACAATTGGATCCTGAACAAAAAAAGAATCTTGGCCAAAGCTTCCCCCGAGCGTTGGACAGTCACCAAGAGGCAGATCATTTCCAAAACTCACATTTTCAGAAGACACTCTTACTCCTCCAAGGTTTGCCTTGATATTTGAGTCTGCGGCTTTCTTCTTTGAAGCTTGGAGGTTCGCTAAGACAGCGGAAAGAAGCAGAAGAATAATAGTGAGAGCAATAAGAATCTCAATGAGAGTAAGCCCTTTTGATTCTTTCGATCGTGACGTCATTTGATAAGTTTACCAGAAATTACAGAGATGTGAGTATTTCCGGGTCTCCTTCAGTAACCAGAATAGTATGTTCAAAATGGGCGCTTTTTTTTCCATCGGCAGTACGCACCGTATAATCGTCCTCCGTATCAAAAACCACATGTTTTGTCCCAAAATTTAACATCGGCTCAAGTGCTAAGACCGCCCCGGGCCGAAGCGCTGGGCCTCGCTCTTTCATACAGAAATTTGGAATGTAGGGTTCTTCATGAACCGCATAGCCGACGGCGTGCCCTCCAAGCTCTTCGACAATTCCATATTTGAACGGAAGGGACTTCACAAACTTCTCTATGGCGCATCCGATGTCGTGCAAATGATTTCCTGCCCGAACCTTGGCAATTCCGACAAACAACGCTTTTCTTGTCGCCTCGATAAGATTGGCATCTTCTTTTGAGATTCCCCCGACCCCGACCGTCTCCGCCATATCAACAAAAAGTTCTCTGTGTTTAAGTCCGATATCGAGACCGACAATATCTCCCTCTTTCAAGATTTTTTCTTTTTCGTTTGGAATTCCATGCACTATCTCTTCGTTCACGGAAACACAGAGTGTTGCCGGGTATGGCCTCAATGAACCGCCGGCCGTGTAATGAAGAAAAGAAGGTTCGTCACCGAAGGCATAAATCATCTTCTCCGCCAGGTCATTCAAATGTCTCGCCAAAACTCCGGGCTTGACCTCTTTTTTCACCGCCTCTAAGACCATGGCGAGACGCTTCCCCCCTTCTCGAAGGAGGAGTATTTCTTCCGAAGTTTTTATTTTCATAGCATTACGCGCGCAATTCTATTTTACTCAAAATTTCCTTATGAACCTCTTCTATTGTTTGCTCTCCGTTCACTTCAAAATATCGATAGTTAGGATTTCCTTTGAAAAAGTAGATGGCTGGGAGCACTTCCGTTTCAAACCAATTGAGTCGCCTCTCCACATTATCAATTTCATCGTCAGACCGTTTGCGGGCAAGAAGCCGTTCTTTCGACCATTCTCGAGATACATCGACATGAATAACGTACGGTTTTTTCCGTCCATAGAAGTCCATAGCTGAATCAAGCACCGGCGCCTCATGGAGGCGTCGTGGACAACCGTCAATGATGAGATGCTCCTTCCCCGTCAAATTTTCAATCAAAAGATGCGACCACGTCCAAACCGCCAAGAATTCTGGCTGAAGTTGCCCCGCCTCGTTTACAGCTTTGGTAATACGACTCGTAAAAGAATCCTCCGCCATAAGTTTCCGAAAAGACTCCCCGGTTTCCAAATAGAAATGAGGGATGTCGGGAGTCTTTTCTTTGAGATGCTCGATAATGAGCTTCGCCTGCGTTCCCTTTCCGCATCCGGAGCGTCCGATGAATATGAAGGTCTCCATAGTTAGCTTTTTAGCTTGTAGCTTGTAGCTTGTTAGGTTCAGAATAACGCAATTCCTTTTCAAAATCCAATTTCTCTTTACTCCTCCCCTCTACCAGCTAAAAAGCTAAGTAGCTACACCCTAACTTAATACTCCCGCATCGAAACTTGGGCGTCGATTTTTCGAATCAAGTCGAGCACCACCGAGACCGCGATAAGAAGTGAAGTTCCTCCGATGGCGAGGGTCCGAATTTCGGTGAGCCCCTGCATGATAAGTGGAAGAACGGCAATAACTCCCAAAAAGAGCGCCCCGACAAGCGTAATGCGAAGCAGTATTCGACTAATGTGGAGGGCGGTCGGATGTCCCGGACGAACTCCGGGGATAAAGGCCCCGCCTCTCTGCAAATTTTCCGAAATATTTTCGGGGTCAAAGGTAACGGCCGTATAGAAATAGGTGAAAAGAAAAACCAAGAAAAAATAACTGATGCCGTAGAACCACTGATTCGCAATAAGGGTGGTGAAGAATTTTCCAATGTTGTTTACGGTATCATTCCCGACATAGGAGAGAATATTGAAAAACATCTGAGGAAACAGGAGAAAAGAGAGGGCAAAGATAATCGGAATGACTCCCGCCTGATTCATGCGAAGCGGAAGATAGGTTGAAACTCCTCCGTAGACTTTTGTCCCTCGAACTCTTTTCGCATATGTTACCGGAATTGGACGTTCCGCTTCGGTAACCGCAACGACTCCCGCGGTAATAACTAACGCCAGAAGAACAAAAGAGAGGTACACGGGGATTTTTGAAGGGTCGTAGGAAAAAATAAGCTGGCTCACAGTGGCCGGAAGTCCCGCCACAATTCCTCCAAAAATAATAAGGGAAACCCCATTTCCTATACCAAATTCTGTGACCAGCTCTCCAATCCACATCAGAAGAAGAGAACCGGCGACTACCACCGAAAGATTTACCGCAAAATCAAAGCGGGTAAGGTGGGAAAGAATCCCCTGTCGATCGAGAAGTATCAAAAAGGCAAATCCTTGAATAAGGGCGAGAGGAAAAGTAAGCATACGGGAATATTGCGAGAAACGCTTTCGCCCCGCCTCCCCCTCCTCCATGTAGAGCGCCTTAAACTTTGGAAACACCATCGTCAAAAGTTGCATAATGATGGAAGCCGTAATATAGGGTCCCACTCCAAGCATCACAATAGAGAGATTACTCAAACCCCCTCCAGAGAAAATATTGAGAAGCCCCAAAAGCTGATTGTTCGCAAAAAATTGGGAGAGTTTCACCGGATCAACTCCGGGAACGGGAACCGAAGCCAAAAATCGAAAGACGATAAAAGCAAGGAGTACGAAAAGAATCCGAAGACGTAAGGTCTTGTCGGTAAAAACAAGATGGAGTTTTGCAAAAAAAGTGGCCATTGGGTTTATTCTTCTGGGGCAATCTTACCTCCCGCCTTTTCAACCGCCTCTTTGGCAGAAGCCGAAAAAGAAACTTTTTCAAAATTAAGTTTTTTGGTAAGAGTGCCGGTTCCTAAAATCTTCACTTTCGGATATTTCCCTCCAATAAGTCGGACGATTCCCTTTTGAGCGAGAGTGGTCGGAGAAACGAGAGTCCCCCCATCA
Organism: Patescibacteria group bacterium; assembly: GCA_038062775.1. GTDB lineage: Bacteria > Patescibacteriota > Minisyncoccia > Phycocordibacterales > JAKFXT01 > JBBTWL01. The sequence continues at coordinate 6,524 of JBBTWL010000020.1, forward strand.
AACTTTGTTTCAAGCGCTTTAAGATTTACCGGAACAAATCGAGGAACAAGAGATTTCTCGGAATGTTTCCCGCGACCGCGAAGTTTCGGAATCCTCTTAATGATATCTCGAAGTTCCGGGCGAAGCTTTCTCCCCGCGCGCGCCTTCTGTCCCTTCGTTCCTCTTCCGGAAGTTTTTCCGCGCTTCCCCCCACGCCCTACCCGGATGGAGCGCTTATTTTTATTTTCTCTTTGAAGTGAATGGAACTGCATATAATTATTTATTCTCTCCTTCCTTCTCTTTACTTCTGCGGGTTCGATTGGTGCGAAGGGAAGAGAGCGCCTTTATAGTCGCTTTGGCAATGTTAATCTTGTTTTTTGAGCGAGAGAGAATTTTTCCGGAAACATCGGTTACTCCACCAAGCTCTAAGACCGAGCGTACCGCTCCTCCTGCAACAAGCCCCCGCCCTTTTGAGGGCTTAAGAGTAAGGGTCGAACTCGAATACTTCACTTTCACATCGTGGGGGATAGATTTTGATTTGGTAAGAGAAAGAGAAACCATATTTTTCTTCGCGTCGCGGAAAGCCTTCTCGATGGCCAAAGCCGTATCTCCGGCTTTTCCCGTTCCAATACCGACCATTCCCTTACGGTTCCCTGCGACCAGTGCGACAGAAAAACTAAACCGTCGTCCTCCCGCGA
>JBBTWL010000021.1:0-4861 GCA_038062775.1 Patescibacteria group bacterium
CATCCCCCATAAAGACGTATAATATACTATAGTATATTATACGTCTTTATGGGGGATGGAAATCCTCAAATATGGCATATCTCTCCTATGAGCCCTGGGTGTTGCAAAGCTTACGGTACAGTACGATTCCTTGCGAGGGTGGTGTTCTTGTGGTTATCTTTGCTCTTAGATACCTCGGGAGAATCTTCGGATGCATGGTAAAATCACCTCTGCTCTTTCTGCTCTTTCGGAAGCAACAGACACCCTCGTATTTTTCCTCTTTTGGAAAGTGGCTTGGTTTTTCTGCAGGTTTACCGTGATGTGCCACGACAAGAGGCCTTGTGGCGAAAAAATACTCGGGCTGGAACCCGGTCCTTCGAGCGACGTTGCATATGAAGTTTTCAAAACGGCGTGGGAGTGTCCGTACTGCCAAGCAGAAGGATTCTTCAAGCCCCAGCGCCGTATAAAAAATATGGGTGCGTGAAATTCCTTTCTCCATATTATTGCCCCTTCTGGGGGCAATTTCTTTTTCCACGGTAAAGAGAAGGGGGAATGGTATATACTTCTGAAGCTGATAGCTTCCAGCTGTTAGCTGATAGCTTTTTATGGCCTTTGCCGACCCCACTATTGGTATTTCTAAACTCGCTCTTGGCGAAGGGATGAGTGTCCTTGATGTTGGGGCAGGCTCTGGAGCCTACTCTCACAAGGCGGCGGAGCTTGTAGGCCCTTCTGGGAGGGTGTTTGCTCTCGATGTCCAGAAAGATCTCCTCCAGAGGCTTCGGGCGGAGTCGGTGAAAAATGGAGCACATCAGCTTGAAACTATTTGGGCGGACGCAGAAATTCCGGGAGGGACGAAACTTATCGATGCTTCGGTGGATGTGGCCATTCTTTCCAACACTCTTTTTCAAGTGGAAAAGAAAGAGACGGTGCTTCGAGAAATTTTTCGGGTGCTTCGAAAGGCGGGCAAACTCTTGCTCATTGATTGGAAAGATTCTTTCGGGGGAGTTGGCCCTCATGAGAGGGATGTCTGCAAGAGAGAAGATGCCCTCGCCCTTTCGGCGAAGGTTGGCTTTAATCTTCTTCAGGAGTTTGATCCGGGGGACCATCACTATGGATTTATTTTTCGTAAACCGTAAAGTAATCACAATCGTATGACGAAATTTCAAGTTATTCTCATCTCGGTATTCACTTTTTTTATACTCGTTGGGGTTGGCGTTTTTGCGACCTATAAAGGGAGCGGAGAAAAAGAAGTAAGTCTCACTTTGTGGGGAACTTTTCCCGAAAAAGTCATGAGGGATTTTTCCAATTCCGATGCGATTCGCGGGGCGGGGTTTCGTTTGAATTACGTGGAGGAAAATTCCGAAACCATCGAGAATGATTTATTGGAAGCTATAGCCGCCGGAAATGCTCCGGACATGATGATTGTTCCCGGAGACCTTTTGTTGAGTCTTGAAAACAAACTCATTCTTGTCCCGGAGAAAACATTGAGCGAGAGAACTTTCAAAGAAACTTTTATTGAAGGGGCGGAAATTTTCTACACCAAAGACGGAGCGCTCGGAATTCCGTTGGCAGTTGATCCGCTCGTTATGTATTGGAATAGGCCTCTTTTGCAAAGCGCTGGGTTCACGAAGCCTCCAGTCTTTTGGCAGGATTTCTATATTCTGGGGCCAAGGCTTACCCAAGTGGATAAAAATAAAAACATCATCCGTTCAGGCGTTGCTTTGGGAGAATATAAAAATATTACGCACGCGAAAGAACTTTTGAGCACCCTTATCATTCAGGCGGGAAGTCCGATTGTTTCTGTTGGAGAGGGAGGTCTCGTCGCCTCTCTTGATATCAGAGTTTCAGAAAATCCCACTCCTCCCGCAGAATCAGTCCTTCGTTTCTATAGCGAATTTTCAGACCCAAGCAAAAATTTCTATACGTGGAATAAGGCGATGCCCAATTCACGGGAAGCTTTTCTTCAGGAAAGACTCGCCACGTATTTTGGTTTTGGAAGCGAGCTCCCGTACCTTTCTTCAAAAAACCCCAATCTTAATTTCTTTGTGGCACTCCTTCCGCAGGTAAACGGCGCGAGGCTAAACCCCGAAGACGGGGTCGCCCGAGGAACAAAAGAGACTTTTGGAAAGATACATGCGTTTGTTTTTCCTCGGAATGGCAAAAATATTGACTCTGCCATATCAGCCGCTCTCTTTCTTTCCGGCGCTATTCCCTCAAGCTCTTTTACCACTCTCACTTCCCTCACTCCCGCCCGTCGGGATGTCTTAGGAGTTCCACCGAAAGACGCCTATCTTTCAGTTTTTTACGAATCTGCTCTCGTGTCTCACTCATGGCTTGATCCATCTCCTCAAGCGACGGATGACCTTTTCCGTGATCTTGTTTCTTCCGTAACTTCCGGTCGAGCAAGCCTTTCTGGCTCTGTTTCGCAAGCACAAAATGATTTAGCCGAGCTTCTTTCTCGCTATTCTTTAGGTACGGGACAGTGATATTATTAGTCAAATAAATATCCTCATGAAACAACTTTTTTCCTCTCTACGAATTCTTTTCTCCGCTTCATTTTTGGTTCTTGTATTTCTCTCTCCTTATATTGTGCACGGGGCTCATGTAGGAGGAACTGGAGGAGGGACTATAGGCGGTACTGGAGGAGGCAGTACTGGTAACAACGAAATAATAAATCCTCTTGGCATCCATAGTGTAAGTGATCTTGTCTCAAAACTTCTCGATGTCGTCATCAAGGTAGGATCAGTACTCGCGGTAGTGTTCATTATCTATGCCGGATTTAAATTTGTCTGGGCTCGGGGGAATCCGGGAGAAATAGAAGATGCCAAGAAAACCTTTTATTACGTCATCATCGGAACAGCTATCATTCTTGGAGCAAAAGTTGTTCAAGAGATTATTCAGAATACCGTAACGCAGGTGATTGGCTAACTTTAGAAGTTTAATATGAAATACCTATCGAACATTTTTTTTCTTCTCATTCTTTTTACCTTCCCTTTTTCAGTATTTGGAGCGCTTACGGGAACATCCGTTGATCCTTTCAGTCCAAACTATGTGCCCGGTTCAGCCGAGCGACAATATAACGAACGAGGACAGTCCACCAGAGCAAGTTCAGCTTCAGGAGACCAAACCGTTTCTCCTATTTATCAGCAACAACAAAGAGCGAGCTATTACCAGCAAGTCTTAAACCGAGCGCAAAAAAGGATTGGACAAAGACCGGAGAGTTTGGGCGATGTGGTCAATATTTTGGTGAGTCTCATGGAACTTCTCATCGGGCTGTTTCTGCTTCTTTCGATGCTCGTTTTCTTCTGGGGTGTCGTGAAATATATCTATTTGGCCGGCTTGGAAGGGAAGACGGACGAGGCGAAGCAGATGATGATGTATGGGGCTATCGGGCTCTTTGTGATGCTCTCTTTAGGAGGGATTATCTATCTCGTTCAAAATTTCTTTTCTCTGTAGGAGTATCTCTTTTGGCAAGCCCTTTTCATCCACAGCCCCCTGTTGCGTACTTCGCTCTTCTTTCTTATGATAGAGAGCGAGTTTGATTAATACCGATTAAAAAATAATTCGTTGTTCATATTATGATTATGAAGAAATTTATTACGAAAGGAGCCATCGTTTCCGGAAGCGCGCTTCCTTTCTTTGCTTTTGCTGAAGGAGAAGCTACCCGGACGATCAAGAATATTATTACCGATCTTTCAGAAATTGTAAGTCTTTTGGTGCCACTCGTCTTTACTTTGGCAATTCTCGCTTTCTTCTGGGGCCTCATGAAGTATATCTTTGCCCAGGGGTCTGAAGACGGACAGAGTGATGCGAAAAAAATTATGATTTGGGCCGCCATCGCTCTCTTTGTTATGGTTTCTATTTTTGGAATTATCCGCCTGTTCCAAAGGACCCTCGAGATTGACCAAGGCGGACCGGGGAATATCACTGTCCCCACTGTTAGCGTTCCTTCTTACGGCGGTCGGTAGTACGATTATAAGTTTTATGGCCGCTCTTGGAACTACTGATTCGATACTTCAACGCTTTATCGACGCCATCATTACTCCGGCAATCTACCTTCTTTTTGTTCTTGCCCTTTTTGTTTTCATGTGGGGGGTTTTTCAGATGATGTATCACGCCGATGATCCAGAATCGAGAAGGCAAGGGAAACAAAATATTCTTTGGGGAGTTATCGGATTTGTAATTATGGTCGGGGTGTATGGACTTATTCGTATTATTACGGGAACTTTTGGAATTGAAAATCCTTACCCTTACTAATTCCAATAGGCGCTTTTTCGGTTTCGTCTTCAAGGTGAGTCCTTAGCTCTGGAAGGTCTCTCCTTGGGATGAGAGATTGGCGAGAGAAATAAAAAAGAGAAATAAAAAAAGAGGCGCAAAAGGATATCCTTATCCTTTTGCGCCTCATCACGTTTCAATTCAACCTCTCTGTGATTCAGATTTCGCTGATGACAACCTGAACCTCTTGGGCTCCGTCTTCCTGACGTGCCCGGAATGACCAGTTCAGTTGATGTCCCCATTCGACACGGGTGTCCAAACAGATGGTCTCTTCCGGGTGGTTTTCCGTTTTCGCTTCAATGCAGGCTTCGGGATCAATCGTTCGCACGTCAATCCTTTGTCCTGCCGGTACCAGGTACGTTTTCCATTCCGTACCTAACGTGACCGTTTCATTGAGCGATATTCTATTTCGGCCTTCCGCGGCCATTGCAGCCACGTTTGCCTCCGCCGTTGCGGCGGAGGCCTCAACTCGACATTCGTCTGGGAGGAACTCACCGGCCTTCTCTGCAACGTAGCAGGAAGACTACAATATTATATCATAGAACTTGATGAAGACGTATTTCCCGCCTATCGATGCGATTGGGGTGAGGAGGAAAGCACCAAAGAT
>JBBTWL010000022.1:0-13075 GCA_038062775.1 Patescibacteria group bacterium
CGGTGAAGATGCCGGTTACCTGCAGTTAGACGAAAAGACCCCAGGAGCTTTACTATAACTTGATATTGTGTGTACGTGTTTACTGCGTAGCGTAGACGGGAGGCTTTGAAGTCTATCTTTCGGGATGGGTGGAGCCGACGATGAAACACCGTTCTGTATTAATGTACACACTAACCTGCTCGGCAAAAACGAACAGGGACCGTATCTGGTGGGTAGTTTGTTTGGGGCGAATCCCTCCCAAAGAGTAACGGAGGGGTCTATTAAGGTTGCCTAGGCGCGAATGGAAACCGTGCCGATAGCGTAATGGCATAAGGCAGCTTGATTGTGAGACGTGCATGTCAAACAAGTGCGAAAGCAGAGCATAGTGAACCGATCGTACGCTTTAGACGCGGCGAAGGATTAACGGATAAAAGCTACCCTGGGGATAACAGGCTGGTGCTGCCCAAGAGTTCATATCGACGGCGGAGTTCGGCACCTTAACAAATCGGGGTGCCATGCGAGTAATCGCAGAGTCTGGCTGACACAAAAAGAAGCGGATGAACCCTTTTGTGTGTCAGTGAAAAACGCGACTTATAACGGTGAACTCCAGGGCTTTTTGCGCTGGACAACACCGTGGGAAGTTTGCTTCGATTCCAGATCATTTTTTCAGTGTATAAAAAATCGAAGTATAACCCCGTAGAGACTTGTTCCATGAGGAGCAGAGTTTTCTCTTTTGAGAAAGCTAAGACGTCGCCGCCTTTCTTGTTGATTGAAAGGATGAAGATATAGTCCATACCATGAGTAATCATGGAGAAATATACGATGTCGGCTCATCACATCCTGGGGGTGGAGAAGCTCCCAAGGGTCTGGCTGTTCGCCAGTTAAAGTGGTACGTGAGCTGGGTTCAAACCGTCGTGAGACAGGTTGGCTTCCTATCTACTGCAGGCGTTGATTCTTGAGGAGATTTGTTTTTAGTAAGGAATTGCTACTTTACGAAGAGATTCGTAATGACAATTCGGCTAATAACGGTGAAACCTTTATTATTTTTGTTCCGTTGATAACTCTTCTGGCGGTGGTCCGTACAGAGGAGTACAATTGCTTGAGGACCAAAAATAATGAAGGCAATACCGTGGGAAGTCCATAAAAGCTTACAGCTGAAAGCTATCAGCTACTAGCTTTTTTGTGACCCCGTAACGACTGGATTCTCGCTTTTGTGAGATGAAGATGGTGGATGTCGAAGTGCGAGACATTTCGAGAAACACCGCCATAATATGCCGACATCCTCCCTTTTGGATTTTTCTGAAAGAAGGATGAAGATATAGTCTGCGCACATAGTGATATGTGAATAATCCTAAACCATTCTACAATGGTCGGATGAATGCGACGAGAGGACCGAAATGAACTGACCTCTGGTCTGCCGGTTGTTCCGCCAGGAGCATTGCCGGGTAGCTAAGTCGGGAACGGATAAGCTCTGAAAGCATCTAAGAGCGAAGCCGACTCCAAGATGAGGAATCGTTATAAGGGTCGTGGGAGATTACCACGTTGATAGGCTCTAGGTGTACGTGTCGTGAGGCATTGAGCCGAGGAGTACTAATAGCCCGATCCTGTCGGGAGATGTGAGAATCGTCTGTACTTTCTTTCCGCACTTCTTTATTTGTATTTTTACGTTTGACTTCAAAAAATTCTTCTAATCTCAAAAAGATCAAAGGCTTTGTTTTGGTGGCTTGGCGCGAGGACCACACCTCTTCCCCCCATAGTACAGCGAAGCTGACTACGGGGCAGGCATTCCGACCGCGCCCCGTCGCAAATAAAGTTTATTGAGTCTTTTAAGTTGGTGATTTAACGCTGTGGAGACACCTCTTCCCATTCCGAACAGAGCAGTTAAGCGCAGTAGTGCTGATGATACTCCTATGGGGGAAAGTAAGTAATCGCCAACTTAAAGAACTTAATGATTTTGCGTATCGCAAAACCCCTCCGCCGTCGCGAACGATTTGGCGAGCAAGTAGGCGGGGGGTGTTTTGTTCTGGGCTCTCCTTCGGATACAATGCTCCCATGTTATCGTGGAGTACTCGTAGAAAATTAGTTCACAGCATTGCTCTCGGCATTTTTCTTGTCTTTCTCATTTCTCCCGTTGTTTTGTATTTCTTTAGTGAAAAGGAAACATGCAGTGACGGGAGTAAGAATGGGAATGAAAAGGGAATTGATTGTGGGGGAAGTTGTCCAAGAGCTTGTTCCTTCGAAGCGACTCTTCCGGTGGTTCTCTGGGTTCGACCTCTTAAAATTACTGATTCGGTTTGGGGCGCCGTTGCCTTTGTCTCCAATCAAAATCCCACTCTTTCGGGTGAGGCCCGCTACATCCTTCGCATTTTCGATGATAAAGGTCTTCTTCTTTCGGAGCGGAAAGGAACCGCTTTCCTTCCTGCGGGAGAAAGTGTTCCGATATATGAAGGGGCGATTGTGGTGGGGAACCTCTTGCCCGCAAAGGCGAGTTTGAGTTTTGAAGGGGATCTGGTGTGGATGAGGGGAGAGGAGGAGAGGAGACTTAAAACCGGAAAAATTGAGTGGAGCCGTGAGGAGAAATCTTCTTTTGTTTCGGTTGAAGTGGAGAATTTAGAAAACAACTCCCCGAGAGAAAATATTGAAGTGATTGTGCTGGTCTCTGACGCCGATGGAAATGTTTTCGCTTCCTCCCGGACATTTCTTGAAGGAATAGAGAAGCGGTCTTCCGAAAAAGCTTCGTTCACCTGGCCCTTTAGTTTTCCGAAAGAACCAAGTCGAATCGAGGCTTTTGCCTTTGAGAGAAAATAATTTCCATGGAGCAGATTGGAAAACGCGGTGCGGATGAGAGACTCGATGGTTCGCAAAGGCCATCGGGTTTTGACTTCGTTCTGTTTTTAGCGCTTCTTCCGCTCCTTGCTTTCGGACTCTTTACGATAAATTCATTTTCTGGGGAAAATGTTTTTTTTCATCGTCAACTCATTTGGATTGCTCTCTCGCTTTCTGTTCTTGTTGGAGGAAGTTTCGTTGATTTTCGATTTCTTCGAAAAACAGGAATTCTTGTTGTGCTCTACCTCGGTACTCTCGGTCTTCTTCTCCTTCTTTTTTTGAGCGGATCAGTTTTTCAGGGGGCGCAGAGCTGGTTTAACTTTGGGGCATTCGCGTTTCAACCATCTGACCCGGCGAAGCTTGTCCTCATTCTTATTTTAGCGAAATATTTTTCGAAGCGTCACATCGAGATTGCTCACGTTCAGCATATCTTTGTCTCCGGGCTCTATACCCTCCTTATTTTTATTCCCGTATTTCTCCAACCTGACTTTGGCTCGGCAATCATCATCTTCGCCATTTGGTTCGGCATGGTGCTCGTTTCTGGAATTTCAAAAAAGCACCTTTTCTTTGTTTTTTTTGGGATACTCGTCTCTTTTTCTTTGGCATGGAGCTTTCTCTTTCAGTCGTATCAAAAACAGCGTATTTTGACTTTTATTCATCCGCTCACCGATATTCGCGGAAGCGGATACAACGCGTATCAATCAACGATTGCGGTGGGGAGCGGAGAGCTTTTCGGAAAAGGCGTTGGGTATGGAAGTCAGTCGAAATTGAAGTTTCTTCCTGAATATGAAACGGATTTTGTTTTTGCCGCCTTTGCCGAAGAGTGGGGGTTTTTGGGAGTTATTATTCTTTTTCTTCTTTTTGGGGTTATTTTTTGGAGAATTATTGATGCCTCTGTGCACGGGGCGAGTAATTTTGAAACCTTTTTTTGCGCGGGGCTTGCCGTTCTCTTTATCACGCATTTTACGGTTCACATCGGAATGAATATTGGGCTTCTCCCTGTGACGGGGACCACCATTCCGTTCTTAAGTTACGGAGGGTCTCACTTGTTGACCGAATTTATTGGTCTTGGAATCCTTATGGGGATGCGACGGTATTCTCGAGACGTTCATCGGGGAAGTGTTAACCAGGAAATGTTGGTGGGGTAATGGAGGGTATTCCTTGGAAAGTTTTGTCTTTATTACCGAGAAAGAATTTCTTCGTTGAAGGGTGGTTCATTCTGAAAGAAGGAGGCGTAGGAGATTGTTCCCTGAAGCAGGTATGCGCTTATAAGAAAATTGATAACAGTAACAGCAAGGAGCATTCCGCTGGCCGTCTGCTCCGTTTTGGTAAGGTTGTATTTGAGGAGGAGACGTATAAATGGTTTATTGTTTTTAAGCATCGATGATTTAATTATAAACGTCTGGTACAAAGTCTACTTATAGGTGGGGACCCAAGGTTTAAACAATAGGTTATTCCCGAGATTGATCCAGCTACGGGGGTTGTGGCTCCAGTACCAAACACTGGCCACTCGAGACGGTGCCCAGTGCATTTGTCTGAAGCAGTATAATCGCATACATACCGTGCCCCAAGGCGCACTCTATTGGAGAAAGGAGGAGCGCTTGGGTACGGCACAAGACTCTGATTCGGGTTAGGAGTTCCGGGGATATAAACCTCAAGTTTGTCAACGAACGATTTCTGTCCAAGACTAGCCTCAGGTTTTGCTAAGGGAAGGTCGTATGCCCCACATCCACTGTTAGGATCTGGTTGGGGGGCTGACCCTAGACAGACTCCCGCGTCCGGAAATGTCGTAGGGAGCGCTCCAACAAGAAATCGAGGACTCGGAAACTCTCCGTCAGTATCAAGAATAAGATACAGAGCTTTTTCATATTCTTTTACTTGTAGGAGGATTTCCGCATTCTCTCCTTTTTCCCGGGCTCCTTTTGTCTGTCCAACAATGATACTTGAGAGGAGCGAAATGATGGAAATAACCACCAGAAGCTCTATGAGAGTGAATCCAAAACTTTTTGTGAGTTTATTGGGCGTACCTGCTAGATGGGATATTTTCCAGTATGTCTTCGGGTATATTCTCCCTTTCTTCAAGGGGGGTATCTTCTAAATAAGTCGGTTCACCACCCCTCCTCCCTGAAGAGAAAAAAAAGAAAAGGGATACAAGGAAAATGGATCCCGCAGAAATGAGGAGAATGAGATTTGCCGATTTGGTGTCTTGGGCAATACGGTTTCGTATAAGCCATCCCGTAATTCCGCGGGGAGACTCTTCGCGGTTGATGATGGAAGCATTAAAATTTCTCTTGTCCCAGTCTTCGTGAAATTCAACTCCTTGTGGCGTTTTCTTTCATTGTATCCTATCTTTTTTGTTTGTGTAGACTTCTCGTATTGCTCTTATCATTCGAGCGAAGGAAAATTGATGTACTACTTTTTCTTCGAGTCTTTTTCCTAGAGAGAGAAGTTCTGATTCAGGCTTTGTGAGAATTTTTACAAGAGCTTCGAGAATTGCTGGACTTGAGGCTCCACTCGTAAGTATCCCAGTCTTTTCATTCTCTATGATTTCAGGAATACCTCCCACGGGAGTTGCAATGACCGGAAGGGAGGCGAGGCCGGCTTCAAGGAGGGTGTAGGGGAGACCTTCTTTTTTCGAAGGAAGAAGAAAGATGTCAAAAGCAGAAAGAAATTGAGGCGCATCTTTTCTAAACCCAAAGAGAGATATAGAGTTCTCCGCTTTTTGATTTTGTATAAGCGCTTCGAGTTTTTTACGTTCCTCACCATCGCCGACGATGCCATAAAAGATTTTCTTTTCGTTTGTTTTATTCCATTCTGTCACCGCAAGAATTGCTGAAGAAAGATTTTTATTTGGATGAAGTTCGGCGATAGTTCCCAGCCAAAAGTCGTTTCCATGAGATAATTTCTCGTGACCAAGGATTTCTCTCCGGGCCTCTTCTTTGGAAAGAAGAGGTATTCTTTTTTCTATACCGATCTGGACAAGAAATAATTTTTTCGAGGCGAAAGGAAACTGTTTGGCGAGTCGGCAGTCATTTTGGGAAATAAGAATAACTGTATGCGAGAGAAGTATCGTTATCCATGAGAAAATCCAAACAGAAACTTTCCAAAGCAGAGAACGATCTTCCTGAAAGGAAAATCCATGAACCGTGGTCACAATCTTTGGTACTCTCGCCACACGCGAAGCGAGAGCCCCGAGCCCTGCCATTTTAGGACTATTGAGATGGATGATGTCGGGTGCCTCTTTTTTTACCAAAGAAAGAAGGGTAAAAAAAGAAGAAATTTCTTTCCAGAGAGAAATGTCACGCTCTAGGGTGGGAAGGGAAATAGTTTTGATGTTTTCCGCTTGAAGTTTCTGGTGGAGCGTTCCTTCTCCTCCAGCGAGCGCTACCACTTCGAATTCGTCTTTGAACGTTCTCGCCAAATCAAAGACATAGTGCTGAGCGCCTCCAAAATTCGACTTCGTCACTGCGATGAGTAGTTTTTTCTTCATTTTTTGAGTATTTTGATATGAATAGTACATTAGCATATTTTGACAAATCGACCACATCCTGTCCTTGTAATTTCGCGTTTGGAGAGTATGATGTGGCGCAAACCCTTATGACGATAACCGGCAAAAAAGAGCCTCTTTTCCTCTTTCTGGGGGACGCTTTCTCCTTCTTTTTGGCCTTGTGGATAACGCTTTTTCTGCGTCGTCTGGAAGAGCCTTCGGGGAGCTACATTCTCCTTCATCTCTCTTCCTTCTCCTTCCTCTTTGTGGTTTGGTTTGTGGTCTTTTTTGTGGCCGGACTCTATGAGAATCATACTCTTCTTTTTCGAAAGAAACTCCCCAACACTCTCTTTCGAGTCCAAGCGACAAATATTTTGATTGCGGTGTTTTTCTTCTACTTCTCTCCATTTGAAGAAATCGCTCCGAAAACAAATCTCATTTTGTACTCTGTCGTCTCGTCTCTTCTTATTTTTTTCTGGCGTCTCTTTCTTGTTCCATTATTTGAGCCAGTGAAAAAAGAGAAAGCGATTATTATTGGAAGCGGGAAAGAGCTTTCTGAAATTGAAGCGGAAGTGAACCATAACTCTCGTTATCCGCTTCGATTTATTCCCTCAATTCATACTGATTCCCCAAGGGAACATGCGGGGGAGGCAGTGGCGAAACGAATTCTTGAAGAAGGGGTGAGTGTGGTCGTCATTGATTTTGACAATCCAGAACTTACCCCCGCTCTTACTTCACTCTATCGTCTTATGTTTTCCCATGTACGCTTTTTTGATATGAGTCGAGTATACGAAGAACTTTTTGATCGGGTTCCACTCTCGCTTCTCCGTGAGGGATGGATTCTTCAAAACATTTCTGCATTTCCTCGACGCGGGTATTCGTTTTTGAAGCGGGTGATGGATATTGCGATTGCTCTCCCGTTGTTTCTTATTTCTTTTATCTTGTATCCGTTTGTATTTCTCGCTATTGTTATTGAAGACGGAAAAAATTTTTTTATTTTTCAAGAGCGAATTGGTCAGAAGAACAAACATATCCGTCTTATAAAGTTTCGTACTATGTCGTTTGACGATTCGAAAAATCCGACCACCCAAAACATTATTACTCGGGTGGGAAAAATTTTGCGCATGACTCGAATTGACGAATTGCCTCAACTCTGGAACGTTCTTTTGGGGGAAATTTCTCTCATCGGCCCTCGTCCGGAGCTTCCGAACTTGGTTTCGGAGTATGAGCGCGTGATTCCGTATTATTCGATGCGTCACACCATTAAGCCCGGGCTTTCCGGGTGGGCCCAGATCCGAGATGCGGATGCTCCTCGACGATTTAGCGATATTGAGAAGACCAAAAATAAACTCTCCTACGACCTCTACTATATTAAGAACCGATCACTCATGCTTGATCTCAAAATTGCCCTAAAAACCATCAAGACCCTCCTTTCCCGCAGTGGGGCGTAGAGGCTTTGGCGGCGAATTACATCGTAAAAAACTAGGCTTTTCAAGGTTGTCGAAATGAGAGCTTGCCCCCATCATAGTGACCATGTGGAAGCATCGTTTGACCGCCCTTTTTCTTATTTTCTTCGGCGTTTTCGTCGGGTATTTCCTGTTTACGTCCGAGAGAGGGGGGTTTGGTTCCCGCTTTCCTTTTGAGCTTGGGCTCGACCTGAAAGGAGGGACGCACCTTCTGTATAAGGCCGATGTCTCAAAAGTTTCTAAAAGCGACAAAGATTCCCTCATGCAATCTCTTCGCGACACGATTGAGCGACGGGTAAATATTTTCGGGGTTTCCGAGCCACTCGTTCAGGTAGAAAGCGGAGGTATTGGAAGCGAAGGACTCGAAGAGCGTCTCATTGTCGAACTTCCAGGGGTGAAAGACACGGAGGCGGCAATAAAAATGATAGGCCAAACCCCAACGCTTGAATTTCTTCTTTTGAAAGAGGGGGAGACTCCTTCAAAGGTGGCAGAACTTGCACAGGCGGGAAAGTTCGAAGAACTTCAAAAAATGTTTATTCCAACCGGTCTTACGGGAAGTCTGGTTCGGCGGGCGGATATTGAATTTAATCAAACCACCAATGAGCCGGTTGTTCTTTTGAAATTTAATGCTCAAGGACAAGCGCTTTTTGCGGATATTACCAAAAAGAACATTGGAAGATACCTTGCTATTTTTCTTGATGGAGAAATTAAATCTATTCCCGTTATTCGAACGGAAATCCCAGACGGGAACGCGGAGATTTCTGGAGGGTTTACTCCGGAAGAAGCGAAACGTCTGGCTCGCGACTTGACCTACGGTGCGCTTCCGGTTCCGGTGGAACTCGTGACGAGCGAAGTTATCGGAGCAACGCTTGGGCGAGAGGTGGTGCACAACGCCATACGAGCGGGGCTCTGGGGTTTTGTAGCGGTCGCGTTCTTTCTTCTTTTCTGGTATCGACTTCCTGGGGTGGTGGCGATTATCGCCCTTTCTTTGTATTCCGTTTTGATGCTCGCGATGTTCAAACTTATTCCGGTAACGCTCACGGCGGCAGGGCTTGCCGGGTTTATTCTTTCAATTGGAATGGCGGTTGACGCCAACATTCTTATTTTTGAGCGGACGAAAGAAGAGCTTCGGGAAGGAAAAAGCATTCATGACGCGCTCGTTATCGGTTTCCGCCGGGCATGGCCTTCCATTCGGGATGGCCACCTTACAACACTTCTTGCGGTCGGCATTCTCTATTGGCTCGGAGGCTCCGCCGTCATCAAGGGATTTGCTTTGACCTTTGGCATCGGGGTACTCCTAAGTCTTTTCACCGCCACCACCGCGAGCCGAATGATGCTTCTCTCCATTTCTCCGAATGAAAAAACGGAAAAGAAGTGGCAGAGGCTACTTTTTGGATGCGGGGTACGCTCTTGGTAATCTTCGCTTCACACCTTACTTCTATGCACATCATTCGAAATAAAAAAACGTACTTCTTTCTCTCTGGGATTTTGGCTCTACTTTCTATCCTTTCTATTTCCATTTATGGGTTTCGTTATTCTACGGAATTTACGGGAGGAGTGATTGTTGAGGCGTTTTATGCAGACACCCGTCCCGAAAAAGAAATTCTTGAAAAATCAATTCTTGTGGCGCTTCCGGGGACACTTTCTGTTTCTATTCGAGAAAGTGGGGACCAGCAATACATTATTCGTACCGCCCATCTGAAGGGCGAAGGAGAACGAAACGCGCTCAAAGAGGCGCTTACGGTTGGTGGCAAATATCAGTATGAAGAACGACGTTTCTCCTCCATCGGGCCTATTTTTGGAAAAGAGTTGGCCACAAAAGCTCTTTTGGCTCTTTTTCTCGCTTCTCTTGGGATTATTCTCTATGTCGCTTTGGCATTTTCGAATACGCATGGATCAGTTTCTTCTTGGAAATACGGAGTGATTGCGGTTGTTGGGCTTATTTTCGATATTTTGATTCCCCTCGGAGTCTTTTCATACTTGAGTCACATCGGAATAACCGAAATTGATTTGCTTTTCGTTACCGCGCTTTTGGTTATTTTGGGCTACTGCACCAACGACACCATTGTGGTCTTTGATCGCGTTCGTGAAAATCTTCGTCGGGACAGTGAATTTCGAGAGAAAAAATCCTTCGAGCATATTGTTGGAGCGAGTCTTTGGCAAACACTCGGTCGCTCCATCAATACGGTTTTGACCGTGGTTATCGTGCTCGTTGCTATTTTTTTCTTCGGTGGGGAAGTGACAAAAATGTTTTCTTTGGCTTTACTCATCGGAGTTATTTCCGGAGTATATTCAACGCTCTTTTTTTCGACTCCCCTTCTCGTTATTGCCGAGAAATTTTCAAAGAGATAAAATTCTTTTTCCACACGTTATGAACCTCTTTTCCCCAAAAGAGTCGTATAATTACGGCCAATGAAAGAACCAAACACGTTCCGGAATTTATTCTTAGAAGTCCTTGACCTCTTCTTTGTTAATGGGAGGGAAATTTTTCCAAAGTTTTCTCAATATTTCTCTCCGAACTCTTCGAAAGAGGATGGAGACAGAGAGAGGGGGCATTGAACAGTTCCGCGTTTAACAAAGTTTGGGAGCTCACTATTTTGGGTCTTAGGAGTCATCGGGCTTCTCTTTGGATTCTGACCGGCTCACCGTTCAGTACACCTTTCTGTAAAAGGGGTTTTTATTCGCCATTTCATCCGCACGTAGACAAGTAGAAAAGAAAAGGAAAGAAGAGTATACTCTGTCGTATTATTAAGTAAATATTAGAAATCTATTTATGAGAGTTACGAGAGTATTAGCTTTGTTTATCTCCGTTTTTCTTTTTCCGGCATTTGTTCTTGCTTATGATGAAGCCTCAGAAACTGATCTTGATACTGTCGAAGTTTCTTCCGAGAGTGATGTCCGTATGGGGGATGTTCAAGTTTCTTCTGATGGAGAGGTGAAGGTGGGAGATATTAAAGTTTCCCCAAATGGTGATGTCCAAATGAAAGACATACGGATCTCCGGAGACGGAGAGATGGTTGAGGTGGGAGACATTAAAGTTTCTCCCGGACTCATCAAGATGCCAGGAGTTTTGATTACCAAAGGAAAAATTTCTGCCCCGGGAGTTGAAGTTATCACCGATGAAGATGAGGAGGTGATCGAAGTTGATTTAAAAAAAGTAAAGAAAAATTCCAGTGAACTGATAGTTGAAATAAATGGCAAAGTGTTTACCGCAGATGATGTCAAAATAAAAATAAATGGTGCCGATGTCTTCATTCAGAAAAAAGACGGCAGTATTTTAGTTCGGGCAGGCACCACGACGATTTCAACGACAGAAAATATTCAGGTAAAAAACGGAGCGTTTCTTGTTATGACTTCAAAAGGAGAAATCCCTGTAGGACTTCTTCCAAGAGAAGCCATTGAAGAATCCGGTCTTGAAGAGAGAGAAGATGTAGAAATCGGGAAAGCAACGCTCATTGTGGAAGGAGAGAATGCTCTATATGTAATAAAGGCAAAAGAGCCAGGAAAATTTCTGGGCTTTATTCCAGTTGTATTAAATCTTACAGCGAAGATTGATGCTTCCGGGGGAGGAAAGGTAAAAATATATCGCCCATGGTGGAGTTTCTTGGCATTTTAGGATTTTGGTAAAAGGAAGGTCCCTCAAAACAAAAATCCCTCTCTGCTTTAAGCAGAGAGGGATTTTTGTTGCTGGTTGATTGTTACTGAATCAGAAAAACAAATCAAAGTTTTCGTCTCTGACGAAAACTTTTCTTACCAGCGGTTTTGTCGTCCTCCTCCGTTGTTGTTGAAACGTCCACCACCTTGTCCTTCTTCGCGGGGTCGGGATTCATTTACCACAATCCGTCGTCCGTCCATTTCTTTGTCGTGGAACATATCAATGGCCTTCGTCGCTTCCTCGTCGCTCGACATCTCAACGAAACCGAAGCCTCGTGAGCGTCCAGTCATTCGGTCCATGATGACCGAAGCGGAAGTGACCGTGCCTGCTTGGGAGAACTGTTGTCGGAGATCTTCATCCGTAGTTTTGTACGGAAGGCTTCCGATGAAAAGTTTCTTTGCCACAGTTTTTTGTCAAACTAATTCATAATGCGACCCGTTTTCCCACTGCCTATTTCTTGCGAACACGCCCTAGGGCCTTCTTTCAATAAAAGGAGATGAAGAACACGTGCTTGCATTATAGCACCGTCTCTTAAAATTGCAAGTTTTTCTCCAATTTTTTCAATGGAATTAAATAGAGCCCTCCGCTGGGGCGAAGGGCTCTTCTCTTTTCTTGGGGCATCATTTGACACCAGGAAGAGGGAAGAGGGTCAGGTACTCTTTTTTTAAGTATGATATACTTAACACATGCCAAGGACTATTCGCACCGACGTGGGAAATTATTGTTACCACATAATCAATCGTGCCAACGCACGCTTACCAATCTTTTTTAAGGAAGAAGATTATGTTTTGTTTGAAAGTGTTTTAGAAGAAGCGAGAATAAAACACGATATGCGCGTTCTTTCATATTGTTTAATGCCTAATCACTTCCATCTTGTCTTGTACCCAAGGAACGATGGTGATCTAGGCAAGTTCATGCAGTGGCTTACCTTAACACATACTCAACGTTGGCATCAAAGTAAGAACACTAAAGGAACGGGTCATCTATATCAAGGTCGCTACAAGTCATTCATTATCGAAAAAGATAACCACTTGCTTTCAGTGATTCGATATGTAGAACGCAACGCTCTTCGTGCTAAGCTCGTAAAAAAGGCAGAAAACTGGAAATTTTGTAGTTTGTGGAATAAACTTTATGGAAATAAAGAGCAGAAAAAACTTCTAACTAAATGGCCGATTGATGAACCGAATGATTATCTTTCTTTTGTTAATAGATCACAACCAAGTGACGAGGAAGGAGAGATTAGACTATCTGTTGTAAAAGGGAGACCGTATGGAAATGAATATTGGTCAATGAAGACTATTAAAAAATTTGGGCTTGAGTCGACCATACGTTTACCATGGAGACCCAAGAAGAGTACCTGACCCTCTTACCCCAAGAAGAGTACCTGACCCTCTTACCCGCCAAGTTCATTAAAGTGAACCAACCGGCAACGAAAGTCGCACCTCCAACTTTTTTATCGGCGGGCAAAGTTTCCAAATATCGGAGAATTGTTTGGCAACCAATACTATGTCCGACAAAATATGTATTTTTATCAACATCGCCGACAATTTTTGAAAGGTGCGAAACCCATGCTTCAATTTTCGGCTCCGCCGATTCCGGCATAGCCGGAACATGAACTTGAAAACCATTTTTCTCTAACTCTGTTTTGAGCCACGGAAACCA
>JBBTWL010000023.1:0-4653 GCA_038062775.1 Patescibacteria group bacterium
CTCGTTGATGATGCGTTTTACGTCGAGTCCGGCAATAGCTCCGGCATCCTTCGTGGCTTGTCTTTGGGCATCGTTAAAGTAGGCGGGAACCGTGATAATGGCCTCGGTAATTTTTTCTCCAAGCTTCGCTTCCGCATCGTTCTTTAATTTTTGAAGAATCATCGCGGAAACTTCTTCCGGACGATAGAATGTATCATTCATTTTTACCTTCACTCCCCCGTTATCAGATTTTTCGATTGTGTAGGGAACGCTCCCTCGGTCTTTCGTAACCTCTCCGTCGTCAAAGGAATGTCCAATAAAACGCTTAATACCGTAAATGGTATTTTGCGGATTCGTCACGGCTTGGCGTTTCGCCAAGAGCCCGACAATTCTTTCTCCAGTTTTTGAAATGGCAACTACCGAAGGCGTGGTGCGTTGACCTTCAGCATTCTCAATAATCTTTGGCGCTCCGCCTTCAATAATGGCCATGGCGGAATTCGTTGTTCCAAGGTCTATTCCCAGAATTTTACTCATGGTGTTGATTGATTATTGTTTATTATTAAAATTTCCTACTTTTACTTGTGCGGGCTTCAGTATCTTGTCGTGAAGTTTATATCCGTCACGTATTGTTTCGAGTACCCTGTCGTCTTCACTTTCATCAGTTACGGGGATTAACTCAATGGCAACATGGAGAGTGGGATCGAATTTTTCTCCTTGTCCCCCCCCTTCGGCTTTTTTGGGCCTAACTCGGGAAAGCCCTCTTTCTTCCAGTGTCGCAATGAGTTTCTGAAAGAGGTACTCCACTCCTACCCTCCACTCTTGCGGAACTTTCTCCCACGCTTCCTTGTTTCTCGTGGCTCCATCATATCCTTCAAGGACCGGAAGAAGATCTTCAACAAGACCTTCTTCGGCAAAACGAATGAGTTTTCCTCTTTCTTCATTCGTTTCTCGCTTGAGATTGGCAAAATCGGCTCGAACCCTCTGCCAGCCAGCAAGATTTTCCGATGCCTCCTTTTGGCATGCTTTCAATTTCCCTCGAAGCTCTTTCAATTTGTCCCTAAGAAGCCCTTCCCCCACTTCTCCTTCTTCGAGCTCGAAGGAAATATCCACATCCGCATCAGTGGAATCAAAAGAGTTCTCGGGCTCTTCTGGAGCCTTTTTCAACGGTAAATCGTCTGTCATGGAGTGGCATTATAACTATCTGAAACAAGTATGCAAGATTGTCAAAAAAATCGGTAAACCGTAAGCGTACAGTTAATCATATGTGGTGACAAAGGTTAATCATCCCTCTTAATTTCACTCACAAATAAGACGTATAATATACTATAGTATATTATACGTCTTATTTGGGAGATGAGAGATGGGAGATGAGAAATTTGGAGCAATCAAAAAAACCCCCTGAAAGGGAGTTTTTTGGAAATTATCGTTTAGACCATTGCGGAGCTTTTCGGGCTTTTTTGAGACCGAACTTTCTTCGTTCTTTGGCGCGAGGATCTCGTTTCAGGTGTCCTGCTTTTTTGACGACTCCTCGGATAGAAGGTTCGAGTCTAATTAAGGCGCGCCCAAGACTGTGTCGAATGGCATCGGCTTGAGAAGAAATACCTCCTCCTTTGACGACTATGGTAATAAGAAATTTTTCTTCTGGAAAAGCGTCAACCAGTGGAGAGAGGGCGAGTTTCTGGTACTCCGCGACAGGGAAATATTCATGAATTGCTTTCCCATTTATCGTAACGTTCATTTTTGTTGCACGGGTAAGACGGGTGCGGGCGCCGGAAGTTTTTCTTCGTCCAATAGTTTCGATATAGGCGTTTTCTTTCATGTTTTCTTTCTTATTTACTTGATGACTAAATTCTTAAGCATGAGAGGGCGAAGCTTATTTTTTGGAAGCATGCCACTTACCGCTTTGTAGACAATTGATGAAACACCTTTCTTGGCAATCATTTCCGGAGCCGTTCTGGTTCGGATTCCGCCCATATATCCTGAATAAGAAACGTAATTCAGGCTCTCCAGTCGGCGCTCTGACATATCAAGGTCGCTCACATTCTGGATAGTGACTATACGATCTGGAATCTCGTTTCGCTTGAACGTAGGAAGATCTTTCCCCATAAGAGTGTGAGCCACAATCGTTGCCACTCGGCCGAGCTTTTTACCTTTTGCGTCAATCGTTACGGATTTGAGTGTTTGTTTGAGGGTTGTTCCTTTCATACGTTTATGACACTTATGATGTTATACCAATTCAATGACGGCCATCTTACTTCCATCTTTAATACGCGCTGGAACTTTGGTGATTCTCGTGTACCCACCGGCTCGGGACTTATATTTCGGTGAGATTTCGGCAAATATTTTTTTCACTCCCAACGGCGAATGAAGGCGAGAGAGGACGAGGCGTCTTGAAGCAAGAGAGTCTTTTTTCCCGGCGGTAATAAGCTTCTCAATGTAGGGACGCACTTCCCTCGCTCGAGCCTCCGTCGTCATAATGCTTTCTTTCGTTACCAAGGAAAGAGCTAAAGAGCGAATGAGCGCTTCTCTTTTTTTCTTGGGGAGTCCGAATATCCGCCCTTTTTTGTGGTGTTGCATGTTGGTGTTCCGAGGAAAGGTTTATCAAATACTTATCGAAGTGTCACACCGTGTTCGGCAAGGACTTTTTTAATTTCTTGAATCCCCTTGCTTCCCAAACCATCGATTTCAGAAAGATCATCTTCTTTTTTTCGAGCGAGCCCTCCTAGAGTACGGATGTTCGCTCCCGTAAGAGCATTAATTGTTCGTGGGGAAAGATCAAGGCCCTCTACTCGAGTTTTTAAGAGTTCGGGATCGAGATCAATTTTCGACTCCTTTTTTTCTTGTTTTTGCGGATCGGAAAGAGGAGCTTCTTCTTCCTCTTTGTCTTCAAATCCGACGATAGCTTTGAGCTGGGAAATCATGATAGCAATTGATTTTTCCAATGCCTCACGGGGAGCAACCGTTCCATCTGTTTCGATAAAAAGGCGCAGTTTATTAAAATCAGTTCGATTTCCAACACGCATATTTTCGACTTCATAGGTCGCTCGACGAATAGGGGTGAAAATAGCGTCCAAAGCGATGGCTCCGATATCAACTCGATCTTTCATGAGGATTTCTTTGGAAACATACCCAAGCCCTCGCTCAACCGTGAGTTCAAGCGTCAAGGTAACTTTACCGGTAATATCAGCGATTATCTGCTCAGGGCTTAGAATTTCAACTTGAGAGCCATGCTCAAGATCAGATGCCTTCACGGTCTTCGGACCTTTTATGGAAAGAGAAAGCATCTGGGGTTCGTCGGTCAAAAGTGAAATACGAATTTTCTTCAAGTTCAAAAGAAGAGAAATAACGTCTTGTTTCACTCCTTCGAGGGTTGAAAATTCATGACTCACTCCATCAATTTTTACTGAAGTAATAGCGGCTCCGGGGAGGGAGGAGAGAATAATTCGGCGAAGAGAGTTTCCCAAGGTGTGCCCGTAGCCCGGGTAGAGCCCTTCAATCTCGTAGACTCCGGTCGTGTCCTCTTCCTTTATAACTTGAGGCTTCGATGGCATAACGATGTTGTAGTCCGACATAATATAGTTTTTAGTATTTGAAAGGAATGATTAATAAATTTTTGAAAATTGAAATTGAGTATGAGTTATACAATAGCTCTTCGTTTTATGCAACCTCTTTCCTCCCCTATCTTCCTGCGGACTCGATGACCGAGGAGAGGTCGTAGGGGAGGTTCTCTTGCTGCATCTCTGGAAGTGTAAGCACCTTTCCTTCATACGTTTTTGGATCCAAAGAGACCCACGAAGGAAGGGTGTGATCTTTGAGCTTTTCTTCAAGGTTTTCAAAAAGCAAACTTTTCTGGCTCTTCGTACGAACAGAAATCTTATCTCCCGAAGAAACCACAAATGAAGGGACGTTCACTTTTTTACCGTTGACGACTATATGTCCATGAGAGACCATTTGTCGTGCTAGTCGGCGCGTGCTCGCCACCCCCATTCGATAGAGAGTGTTATCAAGGCGACGCTCGAGGAGTCGAAAGAGGGCTTGAGCCGGAGTTCCTATCTTCGTCTCCAAGGCTTTCTTGGCATAGTTATCAAGCTGGCCAGCGGTAATGCCGTAGGTGAAACGAGTGCGCTGGCGTTCAATGAGCTGGCGACCGAATTCAGAACGAGTGCGAGGAAATTTTCCTTTCTTTCCCGTACGCGTTTCCACCAAAGCGAACTTTGGGGTCTGTGTCTTTTCAAAAACAAAGGCTCCGAGGCGTCGTGCGATTTTATATTTTGGTCCAATTTTCATAATGTTTTACACTCTTCGTGGCTTCTTTGCCTTAGGGCCGTTAAACGGGACCGGGGTAATGTCACGAATGGAAAGTATACCAATCCCCTTTCCGGAAAACGCTCGAATGGAGGATTCCCGTCCAGAACCGATACCTTTCACAAAAATATTCACTTCCTTTACTCCATATAAAAGCGCTTTGTCTCCGACGAGTTCTCCAACTTTCGCCGCCGCAAAAGGAGTCCCCTTTTTTGCTCCGGAGAAGCCAAGGCTTCCGCTTGAGGAAGAAAAGAGCGCGTCTCCCTTGGCATCGGTCAGAAGGACTTTCGTGTTATTGAACGTCGATTGAACGTAGAGAGACCCCACATCAACATGACGCTTGGTGTTTTTTCCGCTTTTCTTCTCCCG
>JBBTWL010000024.1:0-6466 GCA_038062775.1 Patescibacteria group bacterium
ATTCTGACATTTTTTCTTTTATTTCTGGCTAAAGAAAGAAAATGTTCCGCCAAAAATCTAATCATCGGCTCATTGGGATATTTTCTCTCGGAAAGAAATCCAATTTCCTGATAATGTTTTTCAAATGTAAGGTTGTCCATAGCTGTTTTATTCTAATCCAAAATACTTGACCAATGATTCGTCCAAAGTATTTATATAACTATTCAAAAAATCTTTTGATAAAAATTTTTCAATTTCATAAATTTTGCGTGTTTCCCCTCGGGCCCATGCTTCCTTAAACAAATTAATTCCCCGCTCCTTTGAAGTACTAATTGTCGTCAGAGTTGACGGATTGATATATCTTGGCCCAAGCTCATATGTTTTGATTCCTCGTTTAAGCAATTCCTCTATGACCCGCCACGTCAATAAATGTCCGACTTGTTTATTTTTAAAAGCTGGATCAATCGCCACCGAGCCGTAATAAGCCGCGTTTTTATAAAGATTCACGAGAAGCATGCCTGCCACCTTGCCACTTTTTTTTTCTCTGGCTATCACATAAAAAGCCTCTCCGAATCTTGCAAAATCAGCCTGTTTTGTATAACTGTCATCAGAGCGAAATTGGCCCCCTGCGTTTTTTACATGCAAATGCAAATACTCTTTTTCCACCTGCTCTGTTACATTTCTCCCTTCGGCAATTGAAAATTCGAAGAGAGGCGAAAACTTTCTATGATATTGGCGCGAGCATACTCGTACCTCCGACAGGGTGTTCTCTCTTATGTGGAAGCGATGAAAATCAAAAGTGGTGGCAACATAGCGATGTTTGTTGGCAATGCTTCGAACTCTTTCCACCTCATTGCCCAAATCTTGTGGTGGTATCAGCATAATCTTAATATGACCGGCGCCCGCTTTTCGTGCCCGCTTTTCAAGTTCTGTAAAAGCAAAGTCCTCCAGCTCTAGCATGCGAGCCGGCGCAAGATCTCTCCGAAAACATGGCCACGGAAGAAAGCCACCATAATATGATGCCTCCAGGCCCTGATAATTACCTATGGGTTTTTTTTGAACAATTAAAGGCACGACACCAACCGCCCTTTTCTCATCCATCACAAAAAACGACAAGTCGTATAATTCATTTTTTTCTCCAGCTGAATGATTAAACTCGTGAAAAAGCCAGGTGTGCCAAATCCACCCATCTCTAGAATCATCTACGATTTCCTGCCAAAGATTTGAAAAATTGGGCAAGGAAGAATTAGCATCGAGAGCGGAGAGAGCACTCTTTTTATCATTATCGCTAGACAATTTTTTTAAGTTCTTTAAGGATGGCATGAATAACATTCTTTACACTTTCTTCCCTACTAATAACGGCTTCACGACCACCAATCGGCCCAATATAAGCATGGAAAGTAGCTTCATCAAAACTCTTAAGATAATTAAGAATTTTACCTTGGTCAACCGTAAAGCCGTCTTTAATTTCTGCAAGGACTTCTTTGCAAGAATCATGGCCATCTACTTTGAAAATCCCGGGAACATCCTTAAACCACGGGTAACCGAAAACGATACCAGGTTTATTACGAAAGACGGCTTCATACGTTGAGGTACCGGTTACGGCTACTACCGCCTTGGAAGCATTGATCAGATGGTAGGAATTGATATTGGTCGGTACGAGGATAACATTTTTGAGAGTAGCAATTTTTTTGTAATAGCCCTCATAACGCATGTTGGTATACTTGACCACTCCACTCATCGACCACTGAAAAGGATGTTCTTTAACGTACAGCATCCAGCCTTCGGGGAGCGCGTAGGAAAGCGTTTCTATCATTAAAAGCTGGTCAACAAACATTTCTCCAATAGGACTCGTGGTACCTTCCGGTTGCCAATGCAACGTGACATAGACAAATGGTTTATTAAAATCTGGGTTTTCAGTCACTACGCTTAAATACTCTTTGCGAAGATCAGATTTAAAGCGCCTTGCAATATAATCATAGATTTTAATAAAAAAAGTCCCATCTCTTATGCTTTTTAAAATCATCTTTATCTTGGCCCGAACAGATTTCATGTCGTCAATTTCACGTTTGAGACTTTCAACATAAAAAGGAACTTCGTCTTGCTCTGGCCCGGTTTGTTGGTTATAAAATCGCTGGAGATCAGGGTTAAGGTCAGAAACAGAAAACATTTTACCCCTGTTCCTTTGAAGTGCTTCCGCCAAAAGCGGACTGATTTCATCGTAGCGATACGAAACTAACACTCGATCGGAAGTACATGCTGCTTCCCACAAGAGGATAGTCGGAATTCTCATAAGCCTTGCCAAAGAATAGAGAATGAGAGGAAAGGGTCCATGAGGAAAATATGGGAAAACGATTGCGTCTGGTTTAAAGAGATTGAGTATGCCCTGCAAGTAGCGCACAAGGTCATAGTAGAGGCGTTTTTTCTCGTCAACCACCATAACGTGTCCGCCATATTCAACTCGCCGATTCATCATGGTTAGAACAAGCGATTCGGTCTTATATAATTTTTCAAGCAAAGCTACTCCTGGAGGAGGAAAAGAATTCATGTTTATTCCTAAAGCTGAAATCCCCCGACGCATTGCGACCATATTATGATAAACAACTCCGGGAATTTCGAGGTCTTTCTTCTCATCACTCCAGAGATACATCACCTCGCATTTGTTGCGACGCAGTTCTTCTATCATGCGTGTCGTCTCTTCTTTATCACCAGCCCAAACTAAAAATATTTTTTTCATATTCTCAGTCTAGGCGCGGATGTGATAGGCCTTAAAAAAATAAGAATTTTTATCTTTGAGAAACTCTTCCGGAGATTTCTGCCCAGTAATCTCGCCATTCTCAAGAGTCAAAACTCGATCGGAACGCATAATAGTTGAGAGGCGGTGCGCGATGACAAGAATAGTAATTTCCCCCTTAAGTCCGTCAATAGCCTCCTGGATTTTAAGTTCCGATTCATTATCAAGAGCACTCGTCGCCTCGTCAAGGATAAGGATTTCCGGCTTGCGGGCAAGAACCCTTGCAAGAGCGATTCTTTGTCGCTGGCCAGCGGAGAGAAGAACCCCCCGCTCTCCAAGTGTCGTTTCATATTTCTCCGGAAGCGTCTCGACAAAGTCGGCAATATGGGCAAGACGAGCCGCTTCTTTTATATTCTTGTCGATGATAGAAGGGTCATGGAAACGAATGTTATTCGCAATGGTATCGTTCATCAAAAAGATGTCTTGCGAGAAATATCCGATGTGTTTCCTCCAGCTCTTCAGATCGAAATCTTTGATGTCTTTCCCGTCCAAAGCAATGACTCCACCATCCGGAACAAAAAGGCGCAGAAGGAGATCAACAACCGTAGTCTTGCCCGCCCCGGACGGCCCGATGATTCCAACCATCTCCCCTTGCTCAATGGAGAAGCTCATATCCTTGAGGATTGGCTTTCCTGAAGTATATGAGAACGATATGTTTTTGAACTCCAAAGATTTTTCGAATGCAAAGGGTTTGCTTCCGCTCCGATCTTCCGCCGTTGCTCGTGACTCTTCCTCGAAACGGAGCGTCTCGCGGAGATACGGAGCAGCCTCGTTGGCAAAATTTGCGTACCCCTGAAGTTGCTGTACATAGAGAAGAATCCTCTGCACGAGATAAACGATCACCGCCAAAGAAGCAATATTGAACCCTGGCGTATTGTAGAAAATTGAAAACAACCCGACGACAAAAACTACCCCAATCGCCTGCATAAGAGATGGCGGAATGATATGAAGGAGGGAGATTTTTACCTTAAATCGGCGAAGTTCGGAGAAATATTCTTTTGCCAGATTGCTTACTGATTCTTCGACTCCCATCGCCTTAATGGTCTTCATCCCGACAATATTCTCGTTGATATGATGCGCTGCCTGGCGGTTCAGCACTTCAACCTCTCGCGAAAAATCGTGTGTTTTTCTAAAAAATGGCTTGAAACAAAGAAAAAGAAGGATCCCGGAGAGCAGAGTAAGCCCCGTGATAGGAATAGAAATATTGAGTGCCACGAGCACATAAACAAGAAGACTCGAAAAAACGATGACCATATTCGCGAAGACATTAAGGAGGCGTTCCGTATAGACGGTGTTGGTCATAACCGCTGTCTCCAGATGGCCGAGTTTCTGACGAAGAAGATAGGACCAGCGGGCGGAGATGAATTTATTGAATAAGTTATTTCTCGTCGCTTCCTGATATTCCGCGGTAATCTTTATACGAAGATAACCACTCACGATAAGTACCACGGCTCTAAAAATAAAAAGAAGTACAATAAGAAAAAGGAGATAACGGAAGCTGTATGGGATATGGAGAAAATAAAATGCCTTCTCGATGGTCTGCGATATAATATCGAATGATTTTCCTTGCCCGCCGGTAATAAAGGAAAAGAGCGGAATAACGGCATTCACGCCGACCGCCTCGAAGATTCCACCGAGCAATCCGAGCCCAGCGAGAGTGGTAATGTTTTTTTTATAATTCTTATACCCACGATAAAACAAACGAAGAAGATCGAACAATCCTTGACCCTGCCGTACAGTGGATGGTGGGAGAGTTACCATTTATTTATTTTTTTTACAACCCTCGACTTCAATCCTCGGTAGGAAGATTCAACTTGTTTCTCAAGATGCGGAGAAACAAGACGAAGAATCTCGCGCCCTAATATCCGATACTGGCCTCCGACCTTGTTTGCACGAATAAGACCTTTTTTCAAGAGTCTTTTCATAGTGCTTTCGCTGATTTTGAGAAACCGCTGGATTTCTGCGGTAGTATAGATTTCTCTATCCTCAATTCCTCTCATATTGGTACCAATAATACAGAAGTATCAAAAGGTGTCAAACAGTATCAATTCATGCCTCCACGAACTCTTCGAAGAAGGGTTCGAATCTTTGTTATGACTTTCTTTTGAAACGACGGAATGCTGTTGATGGTAACGGAAAATATTTTTCGCACTGCTTCAGGCGGAGAAGTAAGCTCTCGGACTCCATGCCAAGAGTTTTTGGTTTTTTCGAAAAGAAAGCTCCAGTTCCCCATTGCTTTTGGGATGATTATTTCCTTGAAATCAGAAAAATTAGGGGAAGAATACTCGCTTTGGTTCTTGGTATCAATAAGTACGAGTGTTTGTCCGCCGTACTCTTCTTTCCAATCTTCTTGAGTATTCAAATAGAAAATATGCGTCCCTATTTTTCTTTCGCCATCACAATGAGGAGAAACGGAACACCCACGCGTTGAATAGTGCCATTCGAACTGAAGATTAAATTTCTCTTTCCCGAAAACTCTCGTAATAAATTCTTGGTATTCTTTCCCCAAAAGCTCATCAATAAATTCCTGCCACACTGAAGGAAGCGAGACCCCTAGCTTATAGGTGAGGGTATACCGATCATGTGATTTCTGTCCATACCCTCTCTGCATTCCGAAATTCTTTGTGAAAAGTCCGATTGGGGGTGCCTGTTTGACCAGTATTTTATATCCCTCTTCGGTCAAAATCCCAGAGACATTGAGCCATGGGTAGGGCTTTGCATTTATAAATTCTTGGTGATGTATTTTTTGAAGAACTGTTTCGTTTAAGAATTTCATGGTTTTTGTATCTTACTTTTTTGCTTCGCGTTCAAAAATTATATTTTCCGAGTGGGTGTTAAGACGAACCCGCTCTTTCATGGTAAATCCACTCTCACCTAATAAGCGAAATACCGAATCTTCCTGCCCCCCCCCTCCACTTCAACAAGAACACTTTTCAGGGTTTCACTCTTGAGAGTGTGCGTTGCTCCTTGTAAAACCTCAACTTCCCCACCATCAACATCAATTTTTATAAAAGAAGGTTTCGGAAGTTCAAAAATCTTTACACAGTCATCAAGACTCATGACCAAGAGTTCCCGTTTTTCAACATTGTCAGCAGGTAAACGATGAACTTCAGCTTCATTATAAAATCCATGAGAACTGCCCGGAGTTGGGTCAGATACGGTAAAAATTCCAATTCTTGTTTTTGCTCCAAGAACAATGGGAAGACCAGTAATCTTTGATGAAAGTCCGTTCAAGGTCACATTTGATTCAAGAGCATCAAAGTTGTATGAACCCGGCTCAAACGCATAAACCCGAGATCCAAGCTTCCCGGCAATAAGGCTGTAGGCACCAATATTCGCGCCGATATCGTAGAGCACTCTCTTGCTCTCTCCAGCGTTTCTCTCAATCCATGCCACGGTCTTTGGCTCTTTTTTTACGCTACGAGCTCTTGTTTCGTATTCTCGCAAGGTCGTTGTACGGATTCGCAGAGGATACCGAGAATAGTCGAGTTCTCTCGTACCAAGTATACGAGCAACAATGCGTTTGAGCTTAAAAACAGCAAGAAGAAATTTCCAACGTATACTTGAAACAAAACTCATAATAGACAGGTTGCTTAATATCTAATCTTTCTAAGTTTTGTTCAACACTTAATTTTCATACTATTGCTTCGAAATGAGACTCTGATGTTCCTCTGTGTTTAAACCCCCACAACG
>JBBTWL010000025.1:0-2116 GCA_038062775.1 Patescibacteria group bacterium
GTCCGGCGACCCCTTCTTCAATTTTCGCCGATGTTTCTTTGGGTGGACCCGAGGAGATTCGAACTCCTGACCCCCTCATTGCAAATGAGGTGCTCTACCAACTAAGCTACGGGCCCAATTATTTTTCTTTCAACTACTGACACCAACTGAAGATGTCTACTTCTTCCTTGTGATTAGAAGCTCACAGCTTACAGCTTCATCACCCCTATTTAAACACCTCCGCGAGTCTATCAATTTTTGCGCCTAAAATAAAGTCGTTCTGGGATAAGCCGTCTATGGCATGGGTGGTGAGATCTAGCGTGGCCTTATTATAAAACATATGAATATCGGGATGATGCCCTTCCATTTCGGCAATATCTCCGACTTGATTTACAAAACGAAGCGCGGTCACAAAGTCCTTGAACTCAAATGTTCGGTAGATTTTCCTGCTCATTCCGTCAAGTGACCACTGCGGGACATCCGGCAGGTAGTTTCGGAGCTCTTCCGGAAGAAGCGGGGTGGTTCCTCCTTCACAAGGAACGCAATGTTTGGTGAAAAAATTATGCATCAAATTATACAGGGATTATGCACGAAGATTAGGTGTGATAAGCAAAATGTTTTGGATCCATCGCTAAACGAAGCACATGATCAAGAAACTCCGGGAAGTTTGACCCCACTCCCTGAAGTGAATGCGGAAGAGGACTCTCTTCATGAAGATGGGGAAGCGCGTCCGTTTCAAGAATATAAATTCCTCGTCTTGGGGAAACAATAAATTCCGATTGAGAGTAATGGCGAAGATGAAGAATAGTATGTGCCAGTCCTGTAAGGCGCTCGACTTCCCTTTTCTCTTCGTGCGTGAGAGGCGCGGGGCACGCTCCAACACACTCTCCCTTTTCGCGAAGCAATGCTGAACAAATACCTCCCTCTTGCTGTATTTGAACGGGAAGAAGGGAATATTCTTTCTGTCCGCGAAAATGTTCAACGGTCGCACAGGAAACCTCTTTCCCAGATATATATTCTTCAACAAGAGCTTCTGGGTGAAATTGAAGCGCGCTCTCAAGTGCCTCAAGAAATTCATCGTAAGACCTCGCCACAGAGACTCCGATAGAGCCCCCGCCAGAGACTGGCTTTACCACTGCTGGAAATGGAAATGAGCGAAAAGTATTGAAGGCTCTCTCATCACGATTTTCTTCATCACGACTGAAAACCAAAAATTGTGGAGTTTTTATTCCCGAACGTTCAAACGCCTTCTTGGCTCGAAGCTTATTCATGGCAAGCACCGAACCGAACGCGCTTGGCCCCGTATGAAGTACCCCATATCGGGAAAATTCTTGTTGAAGAATCCCGTCTTCTCCATAGGCCCCATGAAGAGCGTTAAAAGTGGCGTCTGTCCCCTCAAAGGCTTGTTCGGGGCGAATGGGCCAACCTTGCCGATGCCACTGCCCTCCTCGATCTATCAAAATATCAACCGGCTCATAGTGTTCAGGAAATGAACGAAGCACATGACTTCCAGTCTTAAGCGAAAATGGATACTCATAGCTCGGCCCCCCGCGAAGCACCGCAATCTTTTTGCGAATCATGGAAAGAGTATAGCAGTTTGTGGAAAGGAGTTTAAGAATTGGCTTGTCGCAAAAAAATAGACTCCCAATCATACGACTCATATCTCATACGACCGAAAACATACACTGATATAACGCTATAGCGTTATATCAGTGTATGTTTCTCATAAACTACCCCGACGCAGAACATCGAGGTACGGGGAGTCAAGCGAAAAGCTCCTCGCCTGTAAGGGCGGGATTCTTTATAGTAAAAAAGAGCAACGCTTCCTTTATCGAAGAAATTTCTCTAAACGTTTTTGACGATGGAAAGTAATACTAAAACGATGAGCTTCGGCATTTGCGAGTAAAATGGCGTTATGATGCTCGCGCGCAATTTTAGCACTGCCTAAAATTGCGCGCGGTTTATGTTTTTTATCTTTCACCACCGCCACTACAGGAATATGTAACTTTCTTTTTTCGAGTATTTCCTCCGCCACTCTTTTTTGTACCTCATTTCCGTCCACTACCAAGAGATTTGGGAATTCCCATTCTAGATGATTAAAACGGCGTTCAAGAATTTCTTTAAGCGCTCCCGGGTC
>JBBTWL010000025.1:2126-24093 GCA_038062775.1 Patescibacteria group bacterium
CTTCGAACAATAAATTTCCGATATTCATCTTTGTTGGAAATCGCATTTTGAACGACCGTCATAACCCCCACCATCTCCTTCCCCGACAGGTGAGCCACGTCATAAGCCTCTATTCGGAAAGCGGACGAATCATGGGTAGTTTTTTCTCGCTGGAGAAGAGAGACATCCTGAATATGTTGCAGAGTAAAAAGTTTACGTTTCAAATCTCCTGCATCCTCAAAGCGTTTTTCCTTCGCCGCCTTTTTCATTTCTTTTTCAAATGATGAAATAAGAGCCTTCTTTTTTCCTTCAAAGAAAAGAATGAGTTTCTTGATTTCTTTTTGATATTCTTTCGCGCTTATCTTTCCCGAGCATACTCCCGGGCAAAGACCAATTTCGGAGTTGAAACACCCTCTTTTATTATTTGGAATACACCTGTCCCGATACGGAAAAATCTTTCGGATAATTTTGAGCGCTTCTTTCAGTTTGAGCCCATGAGGAAAAGGACCGATATCATAGAGAAGTTTTTCAGGAGGAAAATCTTGAGTCAATGTTTTCTCCCGTACCAGAAGCACTCTTGGAAATTCTTCTTTCGTAATGACGATGTGGTTATAGCTCTTATCGTCTTTTGAGGTCGTATTATATCGAGGTGTATATTTCTTTATAAGGCGCGTTTCAAGAAGAAGCGCCTCAAGAACAGAGTCTGTTTTTTCAAAAGCAATGGAGGTAGCCTTCTCAAGCATCTCAAGAATGAGTGGACCGCGAGTTTCTGCGATATTTTTAGAAAAATAACTTTTCACTCGCTCCTTCAAAGAAGTGGCTTTCCCGATATAGAGAATGTCTCTTGTCCTGCCAAACCCCAAAACGTCTCGCCTTTTGCGAGGCGTTTTGGCAAGGAAAAAATACACCCCGGGCGCATCGGGAAGCTTTTTTATTTGCTCTTGTAGTTTCATTGTCGATATGTTATAATGTAATCAAAATTTCAGCACCCACTACCAGCTACCACCTAGTTTTTAAGCGCTCTCTTCAAATACTTCCCCGTATAGGACTTTGGATTATTGGCGATTTCTTCCGGAGTACCTTTGGCAATAATTATTCCGCCACCCTCTCCCCCATCGGGGCCGAAGTCGATGCAGTAGTCGGCATTTTTTATCACGTCCATATTATGTTCAATGACCATAACGGTGTTCCCTTTCTGGACCAGCCTTTGAAGTATTTCAATAAGTTTTTTTACATCTTCATAATGAAGACCGACCGTAGGCTCATCAAGAAGATAGATGGTTTTTTGAAGATGCGCGCGGTAGAGCTCCGAAGAAATTTTCACCCTCTGCGCCTCCCCGCCGGAGAGCGTTGTCGCCGACTGTCCAAGCTCTAGGTATCCAAGCCCCACTTCGTTCATCGTGGTGAAGCGATCTCCAATAGCGGGGATATCTTTGAAAAATTCCATCGCCTCTTCGACCGTCATTTTCAGCACGTCATAGATACTTTTCTTTTTGAATTTTACTTCAAGCGTTTCTTTCATAAAACGCTTTCCGTTACAGACATCACAAGGAATGTAGACGGTCGGAAGAAAGTGCATTTCAACCGCAATTTCTCCGTTCCCTTCACAGGCTTCGCATCGCCCACCCCTCACATTGAAAGAAAATCGAGACGCCTTCCACCCTCTCGCTCTCGCTTCCACGGTCTCGGCAAACAAATCCCGAATATGAGTAAACGCTCCAGTATAGGTTGCTGGGTTTGAACGAGGGGTGCGTCCAATCGCAGACTGATCCACCAAAACTGTTCGTGAGGCATATTCAGTACCCTCGAAAGAGGCGCAATTAAAAATTTTGTTGGTGCGATATCGCTTCTCGAATCGCCCTTGGAGATTTTTGTGAAGAATCTCATAGAGAAAGGTTGATTTTCCTGAACCCGATACTCCCGTGACCAAAACAAGCTTTCCGAGAGGAATATCTACATTTTGATTTTTAATATTAAAAAGATACATCCCTCGAATACGAATGGTCCCTTTCTCGGAAGTTCGCCTTTCCTCCGGGATATCTATTTTTTTCTCCCCACGAAGATAGGCTAAAGTAAGAGAACGAGAGTCATTTTTCTTGGCCGTAAGGAGTTTCTCAAGCTCTCCGGAAACCACCACGTGTCCGCCATGCACTCCAGCCCCCGGGCCAATATCAATGAGATAGTCGGAAGAGAAAATCGTATCTTCATCGTGTTCAACAATAATAATTGTGTTCCCCGCGTCACGGAGATTGACGAGGGTTTGAACCAGCTTGTCATTGTCACGAGGATGAAGCCCAATGGTTGGCTCATCTAAAACATACAGTGCCCCGACAAGCCCACTTCCAAGCTGGGAGGCCAAACGGATACGCTGACTTTCCCCACCGGAAAGGGTATGTGCTCGACGATTCAAAGTAATGTAGTCGAGTCCAACATCAAGAAGAAACTTTAATCGGCTTTCGATTTCTTTAAGCACCGATTTGGAAATACTTTTTTCCGAAGGAGTCAAAGAAAGAGAGTTAAAAAATTCTGTTGCCTCTCGCACGGGAAGAGCGGAAACATCAACAATATTTTTTTCTTTTGAGCCACTTCGTAAAAAAACATGGAGTGCTTCAGGGCGAAGACGGGCTCCGTGGCAGGTCTCACAGGCTTCATCTCCAAAGAAATG
The DNA here is from genome assembly GCA_038062775.1 of Patescibacteria group bacterium. Classification (GTDB taxonomy): domain Bacteria; phylum Patescibacteriota; class Minisyncoccia; order Phycocordibacterales; family JAKFXT01; genus JBBTWL01. Next base: position 4,771 of record JBBTWL010000025.1, read on the forward strand.
CTTGCTTCCGAGCCCATTACAAGTAGGACAGGCTCCATAAGGTGAATTGAAAGAGAATAAACGCGGCTCAATCTCTGGAAAAGAAAAACCATCAAAAGGACAGAGGAACTTCGAGGAGAGAAGTTTTTCTACCACCACCCCTCCTTCACCCCATTCAACTCGAATAAGCCCGTCGGACTCAACCAGAGCTCTTTCAACTGTTTCAACCATCCGCTCTCGAAATCCTGGAATTTTGCTTTTTGCTTCGCTGGCATAAAACTCATCCACCAACACATCAATATCGTGCTTCTTATTTTTCGCCAGAGCAATCCGTTCTCGAAGAGCAGAGAGTTTTCCATCTACCTTCACTTTTTCAAACCCTTTTCCCAAGAGATCATAAAGGAGCTGATAATACTCCCCTTTTCTTCCCACCACGACCGGAGCAAAAATACGAATTTTCTGCTGATCAAGCTTCACTCCCATTAATTCCTTTCCGCTTTTAGGGATTTCTTCGATTGCCGTGAAAAGTGCCTCCATAATTTCCTCATGGGTAAGCTTTTCAATCTTTCGGTTACACAGAAGACACCGCGGAGTGCCTATGCGCGCGTAGAGCACACGAAGATAATCGTAGAGCTCCGTAATGGTCGCAACGGTTGAACGGGGGTTATTCGAGCGACTCTTTTGATCAATGGAAATGGCTGGGGAAAGTCCGGTGATTTCATCCACATCGGGCTTTTGCATTTGGTTCAAAAACTGCCTCGCATAGGCAGAGAGAGATTCCACGTAGCGACGTTGCCCTTCAGCAAAAATCGTATCGAACGCCAAAGAAGACTTTCCTGATCCGGAAAGCCCGGTAATCGCAATCATTTTATTGCGGGGCATCTCGACGGTAATATTCTTTAGGTTATGTGTTCGAGCCCCTTTAACGAAAATAGTTTCTTTCATTTTTTCAAAAAAAATAATATGATATGTAACATATACAAAGGGAACCCCCAGTTTGAGACACTGGGGGGGTATAAGACGCTTGCTATACTACTTCGACGGTGAGTGATTGGCAATAACCTGCTTTACTTCATCAAGAATTTCATCGAGGGTGACCGTAGCTTTGATGAGAAATTTTTCTGCTCCAAGAGTCTTCCCGCGATCAAGATCCGCTTTCTGTCCGAGATTCGATAATAAGACTACCGGAATATGTTTCGTTTTATCGTCCATTTTAAGCTTCCGTAAAATTTCAAATCCATCAACGCCGGGAAGCATGATATCAAGGAGAACAATGTCAGGAACATGACTCTCAAGAATAGCAGTTGCTTCGGTGTCATCGGTCGCGTGGAGGAGGGTGCATCCTTCATTCGCCAAACGCATGGTAATAATGTCTTTCAAAAACTTATCGTCCTCAACCCACATAATCTTTTTCCCCGTAAGCCCCGCGGAAGGACTCCCGATACTCATTCCGCCCCTAGGAGCATTCGACTCCGAAACAGGAGGAGGGGAAGATGATGGAGGAGTAATCGTGGGACCTTTTTCGTCGAGCTTTTTGAGTTCTATGCGAATCTTTTCTATCGCCTCATCGGGATCAATTTGAGCCTTGATAAGATAATCTTTCACTCCCAAAGAAAGAGCTCGATTAATTTCAACGGGCTGACCGGAGTTTGAAATAATAATAACCGGAATAGAAGCAATGGAAGGATTTTTTTGTTTCGCTTCAAGAATCTCATACCCGTTCATCGACGGAAGCATAATATCGAGAAGGAGAAGATCTGGTCGAAAGGTAATAATTTGATCAAACCCCGCTCGACCGTCAATGGCCAGCGTAGCGTCAAACCCTTCGTTTCGAAGTTTCTGCATAAGCACTTCCCCCAAAAATACATCGTCCTCAATTACCAAAATTTTCTTTGCCATAAAGGTCTTCTTATTTTAACAAAGTCCACTACAAAGGCAAGGTAAAGTGGAAGGTAAAGCCTTCCCCCTGCTTGGTCTCAAACCAGGCGATGCCATTGTGACGCTCGATAATCTTCTTTGAGATGAAAAGCCCCAGTCCTGACCCATCGGTAGAAACTTTCATAGCATTCGGCGCCCGATAAAACCTCGAGAAAATCTTATTGAGACTCTCCTCCGGAATCCCAATACCGCTGTCTTTCACAGAAACATGGAGTCGTTCCCCTTCTCGAACCAGAGCTACTTCGACCTTCCCTCCGTCGGGGGTATATTTTACCGCATTCTCAAGAAGGTTTTGAAAGACCATACGCATCTTCTCGTTATCCACAAAGACTTCGGGGATCTCTTTTCTCTCATGCGGAAAGGTAACGGAAACATTCTTCTTTATCGCCTGTGGAGTAATTTCCAAAATAACGCTCTCTGCCATATCGGCGAGATTCATTCGAACAAAAGCATACTGGAATCTTCCCGTCTCAATACGGTCAACATCCAACAAATCATTCACAAAAGCAATCATTCGCTCGTTACTTTCGTAGGTCTTAAAGAGCATAGTTTGAAGCTCCGTTGGAAGAGATTCTTTTTGAGGCCCGCGTAAAATCATATCGATGGTCCATTTGGTTCCAGAAAGCGGTGTGCGGAGTTGGTGCGCCACGATAGAAATAAATTCTGATTTGATACTATCGAGTTCGCGAAGGCGCTCATTGGCTCGAGAAAGTTCAAGGTCGCGACGAATAAGAAGTTTGGTACTTTTCATAAGCTCTTGATTCGTCTTTTCAAATTCTAAAATCTGATCTTGATTTACTCGAATCCGATCTTCAAGATTTTTTGTTCGGTCGGTTATCTGTATTTCAAGGGCAAGCGTGGTTGAAGCAATATTCGCGGCCATCAGGTTAAAAGATTTTGCGAGCATCCCCATTTCATCACCCCTCTCAACATCTACCCGTTCTCCAAGATTTCCCTTTCCAAATCGAAAGGCCGCCTCGGAGAGGCGCCGAAGCGGGGTAAGAAGAACGTATTCGACAAAAACCATACTCATCGCTATGGCGAAAATAAGCCCAATGAGAGAGATAACGAAAATGTTATTCCTGACGGCCCTGGCAAGACCTGAAAGTTCACCCACTTTTATTTCCGCACTGACACTCGCAATGTTGGTAAGCTCAAGGACGGATGCCCTCGCTCTCTCAAGAGAAGAAAGCGCTTCAGCAATTTGTTTTCGCGCGCGATCATCCGCCACAGCAAACTCTTTTTTCTTTCTCTCTTGGAGAAAAATAAGAGCTTCTTTCTTTGCCTCTCCGGCACGTCTCGCCTCTTCGAAGAAGGCAGGAACCGTTTTTGGATCAGAAAGAAGAGATGAATTAAAAGCATCCTCTTTCATCAGGCTCTCAATGCTTTTTCCTGTACTTTCAATTTTTTGAAGAGAAATTTCAAGTTTCAAAAGATCCGCAGTATATTCCAACGTCTCAAGAGTTTGTAATTCTTTGGCGACCACATCAAGAGCCGCAAACGAATCTCTTACTCGTCCAACGATATTGGCGTTTTGAGAAAGAGCCTCTTTTGCGCCCAGGGTAAGTTCATTTATCCCAACCAATCCTGAAATAGCGGCGCCGAGAGAAAAGAGAGCGACAAAAAGAACCGTAAAAACGAGCTTTGAACGCATACCAAAAGTTTTCTTCATTCGGAATATACTTTGGAATCGACTGAAAGTTTTTTTTATCTGGTTCATGGGAGTACAAAGCCTAATCACCTAAGGCAACAATAACCACGCTTTCATTTTGAAAGACCGTGGCAGTTTTTTCTACATTTTGTACCCTTTCTCTAACTCTAAGAGGCGCTTGTTCGCCATAGGTATAAAATCCAAGAAGCGGAATGTTCGCTCCAAGAATTTCTTGAATAGCCGTAATTTCTTCTCCCGCCCTCTCGCCGAAAAGTTTATTTCGACCAACACCGTCAAAAATAAGAATAGCCCTTACCGGAGCTCCATCGAGTCCTTCCAAAGAATCCTCGGCGGCCCGCTTCGCCATTTGAAGAGCGCTTTCTCGGCTTCCAATCATAAGACGCACCACGGACCCTTCGAGGATATCTCCCGCACAAGTAATGGAACCATCGTCATGAACCGTAAGCGGGTCCCGAATAAGCATTTCCTCCAAATCAGGTATCGGAATACCTAGGGGATATGTCACAGAAAGCTTGGCGAGAGTTTGATGCTTCATGGCACTCACCTCTTTTTCTCCAAAAAACTCTTCATACACAGAGATGGCTGGCTTCCCGTCAAGCTCTTGAAGAAGAGGCCCAACACTTTTCGTTGCTTTCATTGGAAGCCCTATGGGAATCCAACCATGCCCTACTCCGATACCAAGTCGAAACTTCCCAGAAATTCCAAGTCCTACCACCGCACCGAAGTAGACTTCTCCCCCAAGATACTGGTAGGTTTTTTCAAAATGAAAATCATCTCCCGATGCTCCCCCTACGACCGGAAAATTTTCTCCAAGAACATCGAGAACCCCCAAAACCACTTGAGACCCGCCACCTTTGAGCACATCCGGAAACATAAAAAAAGTTTGAAGTGGCGCCTCTGACAAATTCTTTACCGCTCCCGCCACCTCGCTTCCGGATTTCCGTGGATTTTCGTACACCCCTTCCGCGACAGAGGCAACAAACTTCATCTGTGAAGAATGGAGTGCCATAACAGAAACGGAATTTCTTGGATGGGGGCCTTGAGCCGTAATTTCTCCTGCCGTAGAAGAGCCGACCAGAAGAGCATTTGAGTTGACCGATCGAACCCCATCAAGCATTTTTTGTTGATCAAATTTGACCGAAGAGAAAACCATGAGCACATCCGGCTCTTCTTTCAACTGATCGAGAGCTCCTTGACAAGCAAGAGAGCCCGATGCAAAGGCGTCGTTTTCCATGCTAAAACCAACCCCGGCTTTAAGGGACATGCGGGTATTGTAACTATTTTGCGAGTTTTCGGCCTGATTCTGTTTTGTGGATAACCTTTTTCTTACGGTTCTTTTTTGGAGGTGAAAGGAGGGTACTGATTTTTACTATTTCATCCCGAAGAATTGCTGCCGTTTCAAAATCAAGTTCTTTCACCGCCTCTTTCATCTCTTTTTCCTTGTCCTTCATGAGCTTGCGGAGATCTTTCGCTCCCTTTCCGTAGACCCCCTCTTCAATAAGAAGAATCTCTTCCGCGGCTTTGCGCGAATAGCCCAAAAGAAGCTCGGTAATATCTCGAACCTGCTTCACCACCGTCGTTGGGGTAATACCATACTTCGTATTATGAGCCTCCTGAAGAGTTCGCCGCCTTTTCGTTTCGCTTATCGCTCGCTCAAGTGAGCCTGTAGAAACATCGGCATAGAGAATCACTCTTCCTAAAGAATTTCTTGCGGCACGGCCAATAATTTGAATGAGGGAAGTTTCGGAACGCAAAAAACCCTCTCGGTCGGCATCAAAAATTCCAATGAAGGACACCTCTGGAAGGTCGAGACCTTCTCGTAAGAGGTTCACTCCGATCAAACAGTCGAATTTTCCTTTTCGAAATTCCGTAAGAATGGTAATACGTTCAATCGTTTCAATATCGCTATGAAGATACTCTGCTTTGATATTTTTTTCTTTGAGGAACGCCGAAAGATCCTCCGCCATTTTTTTGGTAAGAGTGGTACCGATGACTCTTCCCCCCATTGCGATGGTCTTTTCTGCCTCGATAATAAAATCTTTTACCTGACCGGGGTAGTCTTCTCTCGCGGTGACTTTTTTTATTTCAAGGATGGGATCAAGAAGGCCTGTTGGACGAATAATTTGCTCAACCGTCTGCTCGCTCTTTTCCTTTTCAAATTTTCCCGGAGTCGCGGAAGTAAAAATCACCTGACCCACGCGTTCAAGAAATTAAAAAAACTTCATAGGGCGATTATCCTTGGCGGAAGGAAGACGAAATCCATGCTCAATGAGCATCTCTTTCCGGGAACGATCGCCTTCATACATCCCCCCGATTTGGGGAAGGGTCACGTGCGACTCATCAATAATCGTCAAAAAATCAGGCTTTCCGTCTTTATCTTTTGGAAAATACGAAAGTAAAGAATGGGGCGGTTGTCCTGCCTCTCTTCCGTCAAAGTGCCGAGAATAATTTTCAATCCCACTGCAATATCCAATTTCTTCAATGAGCGCGATGTCTTCCGTGGTTCGGCGCTTGAGCCTGTCCGCTTCAAGAAGCTTCCCTTCCCCCTCAAGAACCGAAAGTCTTTCTCCAAACTCTTTGCGGATATCGTATACCGCACGAAGTCTTTCCGCTTCGGGAGTAACAAAATGTTTTGCCGGAAAAATAAGCAGAGATTCTTCTTCTCCCTGAAGCGCTCTTGTTATTGGATGTATCCGCTCTATTCTTTGAATTTTCCCATCTCCAAAAGTAAGGCGATGAATTCCCTCTTCGGAGACCGGCATAATCTCAAGCGTTTGTCCCAAAACACGAAAAAGACCCGGGGCGAGGTCGGCGGTTGTTCGATTGAAATAAATAGCAATAAGACGGCGAATGAATTCCGATCGTTCCGCCCTTTCTCCTTTCTTGACCACCATATTGACCTTCGCGTATTCTTCCGGACTCCCCAAACCGTAAATACAAGAAACGGAAGCGACGATAATCGTATCCTTTCGAGTGAGAAGAGATTGGGTCGAGGCATGCCGAAGCCGCTCAATTTCTTTGTTAATCTGCGATTCCTTCTCTATATAGGTGTCCGATGTCGGAAGATACGCTTCCGGCTGGTAGTAGTCGTAATAGGAGACAAAATAATGAACCGAATTGTTAGGGAAAAAATCTCGATATTCCTGCGCGAGCTGTGCGGCGAGTGTTTTGTTGTGCGCAATAACCAGCACTGGCTTTCCGACTTTTTCAATGATATTCGCTACCGTAAAGGTCTTCCCAGAGCCCGTCACCCCAAGAAGAGTCTGGAATCTCATTTTCTTCCCAAGACCTTTTAGAAGCGCTGAAATAGCCTCCGGCTGATCTCCGGCCGGAGCGAATTTCGAGTGAAGTTGAAAGACAGGTTTCGACATGGCACTAATATGGTATTACCGAAACTCTTCCTTAAAACTTGCCCAAGAATCGTTGAGAATAGCCTCTCTCATTTGAGAAACAAAAGTCACCAAGAAAAAGAGATTGTGTATCGAAGCAAGCGTTCCCGCAAGCATTTCATCCGCACGGAAAAGATGCGAGAGATAGGCGCGAGTAAAGTTTCGACAGGTGTAACACTGACACTCATTTTCAATGGGAGCAAAATCTTCTTTAAACTTGGCGTTGTTAATATTCAGTCTCCCCTCCTTCGTGTAGAGATTCCCATTTCGACCGAGTCGTGTAGGTGCAACACACTCAAACGTGTCGCCCCCGTTTTCTACCGCCAAAAGCATATCTCTCGGTTCGCCAATTCCCAAAAGATGCCTTGGTTTCTCTTCCGGAAGAATTTCATTCACCCATCGGACGGCTTCCCCCATGTCTTTCTTCTCAAATGACCCTCCGATACCGAATCCATCAAAATCCATACTTCCAATCTCTCTCGCACTTATCTTTCGTAAATCCTCATGTCTTCCTCCTTGAACAATACCAAAAAGCTCCTGCGAAGCGTTCCCTCGATTTTTTTCAAAAAAATCGAGGGAACGCTTCGCCCACCGGTGAGTCCGCTCCATGGCTTCTTTTTGATATTCATAGGAATCGCTTGGAAGCGTACACTCATCAAAGGCAAAAATAATATCGGCGCCGATCTTTTGCTGGATTTCTACTGAACTCTCCGGAGTCATTCGTCTTTCACTTCCGTCAAGAGGAGAGAAGAAAGTTACCCCCTCCTCATCAATCTTCGCCTGTTTTCCAGAAGTTTTTCTCCCAGAAGACGCTCTTTCTTTTCCGTTTTCTTTTTCCAATTCTCCATCTGAAATTTTCCCCCCTCCGCCGAAAGCTTTCCCTAAGGAAAAAACCTGAAAACCGCCCGAATCCGTAAAGGTCGGTTTCTTCCAATTCATAAACTTTCCTAGTCCCCCCGCTTTCTCTACTACTTTTTCTCCTGGCTCAAGATGAAGATGGAAGGTGTTGGCGAGTATCGCTTCCGCTCCAAGCTCTTCCACCATTTCCGGAAGTAGCGCTTTTACGGTCGCCTTGGTGCCAACAGGAATAAACGCTGGGGTATGAATCTCTCCACGCGAAGTTTCTATCACCCCCGCCCGCCCCATTCCCCCTTCCATGCTCTTCACTATACGAAACATAAACACAGCTAAACTCAAATCAGACGAAGAGTCAAAGTCAAGAAGCTTGAAGAATTTTAAAAGTGCTCGAAAAGAAGTAACACTCCCGTCCCTACATCAACAAGTATTTGTTCCAATCCCCCAGAGCTTTCGGAGACCGAAGCCAAAGAATTGGAAAATCCTCCTTGAATAAAGAAGGCGGTTTCGTGAAAAGAATCGTACAAAGTTAAAAGTAAAGATGGAGCGTGAACGAGAGCTACCAAAAAGACAATGAGAAAGGAGCTCCCAAAAATCATAGAAACTACGACCATTTCTGGCCGAAGGGATTTTAGTTCAATATCACTAAGACGTTTCATGTTTATATTTTACCCCACCTGTTCGACTCGTTCGATGTCCCACACCTCCTTTCCAATACGATCTTCAATACTTTTCAAATCACGAAGAATTTCGGCTTCTCGATTATGATCTCGGGTAAGAAGCCCTTGTTGCGAAGCCTGAAGATTCCCAAGCTCTCGCTCAATATCTTTTCGAAGCACCGCAAATCCTCTCTTAATGGATTCTTCCGCTTCACGAATTTCTCTCAAAAGAAGATGATGTTTCTTTCGATGATGAATATAATGATAGAGAATATAGAGCATCAAAAGAAGAATGATGAGAACAAGGACCACAGCCGTCACCGCGTAGAGCGTTTCATAGCTAATCCGAGTAACGCCGAAAGTAAGCGCGGCTCGGGCAACAGAGAGTTCAACTTGGGGAGAAGGAGGGCTCTCAACATCTCCGATTTTCGCCTGCGTCCAAAGAACATACTTTCCGGGAGTAAGAAAAGTATTGTGACGGTAAAACCATTCGCCCTGCTTGTCTGACTTCACTTCGTAACTCGTTGTTTCTCCGCTCGTAAGATTTTGAGTATAAATGATAACTTGAGTATCACGATTTTCTGTTTTCCCACCAACATAGAAAATTTCATCATTCGAAACATCTTTTGAAACGGTGGTTACGTACGGAGGCGAAAGTTCAACCACACCCCCTCTCTCCTCTTCAGCATGAACAGCAGAAAAAGAAATCGGAGAGAGGAGGGAACCGATGAGAAGGAGAAAAACTACGACTCCGCCATATTTTTTCTTAAACCGACGCAGTTCTTCGAGCTGAAGTTGAATGTTGAAGGGGAGATTTTCTGATTTCCTCTGCAATACCACCGCATCATGACGCTTCTTGATGACGTAACCGGAAATAATAAGAAGGAGAATAAGAAGAAAAAGAATAAGAAGAACCCAAATCCAGGGAATAAGCCAGAAGCCAAAAATTATTCCCTCCGTACTCGACCAAGAAAAGAATCGATTCGTAATAATGAAACGTTCTGTGATTTCTTGGATATTCCCCGCCTTGTCATACGCCCGAATAATAACGTCATGTGGCCCGACTTCCTGATTGGGGGAAACATACGGACTCTCTGCTTCAATAAAAAGATTTCCGTCAGAAACATCACCTTCCGAAGCATCCACCACATTGGTTGGGTGGAGAGATACTATTTTGATTTCATATCGATCGATTCCAGAGAGTGTGTCGGTGGTGGCAAATTTAACAACCGGGCTTTTTACCGTCGTGCGAAGTCCGGGTAATACTTCGATGGGAAATTTTGCTGGGGGCTCTGTGTCGGTATCTATGGCAAAATGCGTTACCCCTCCCCAAGAACCGTTCCGATAGGCTTTAATATGAAAATAATGCTGGCCTTCAGTAAGATTTTTATACGCCACACTCTCTTCTTTTCCTTCAGAAATATCGTCCGGAGCAGTCGTTGGGTTCGTATCAAGAATAAAACTGTAACTTGACACCGACTCATGGACACTCCAGCGAAGCACGGCGTTGGGATTCGAATACCATGTCCCCTGATTGGGGTGCGTTTCAGAAGCAACTATAGGGCCTTCAGGAGGAGGAAGAAGAAGTTTATAAAAAGCATTCCCTTGGCTTCGCAGGTCATTCGTCCCCAATCCATCATTGAGAAGTATCTTTGACTCATCACCAAATCGGATAATGGCGCTCCCGACAGATTTCGCACGAAACGTAAGAGTGGCAACGAGGGCGTTATCAACATTCACCCCTCGCGGAATTCCTCCTTGGAGACGCACCCTTCCAGACTGATTATTAAACTTCGGCTGACTCGTCCACACTTCGATAACTGAAACACTCGTCTTTGGAGAAACGAGCTGGAGTTTGTCGGGGGGAAAAATAAGGTCAACATCGAGAGCGTTCACTGACTGCCCATCGGTATCAAGAAAAATTTGAACATCAAAAGTGCTCCCGACCGTAAAGGCGCCTCCAACTGGATTTACTAAAAACTTTCCAGCATGAGCCATCGTTGGAAAAAGTACTCCAGAGACAAAAAGGAGTGTCCCGAAAAATAACGCTCCCCGTTGGGCGTATCGTGAATTCTTCAAAAAATATATGAATCTATGAAAAAGAGCCATGGCGACGGATTATTCTCCTCGCAAAAAACCCCGCAAGAAGAAGCAGTACTATAAGTATACAAAATCCCCACCATTTTCTAAACCAGTTTTCGAAAGAAAATGGTGATAACTTTGAAATAAGAGCTTCGGGTGAAGAAACTTCGGCCACTATAGCATTACCCGCACGATCTCTTACTTGCACATAAAGAAAAGAGGTCATATCAGAATCAAGAAGGGGGTGTGGAATCTCGATAACGCGAAAACGTTCATCGTCCTTGAGATTTTCTACCTCCCCCTCATTTTCCAACGAAAGAAAAGAAATATCACTCACCCCGCTTTCGTCATCTTTTGCCCGAACGATGAGAAAAGGCTTTCCTTCAAACATAGCTTCATTTTGAGCAATAATTTTTTCCGTTATCCGAGGCAAGGTGGTATCAGAAGGAAGAGTAATTTCATCTACTTTTTCTTTTTCAAAAGAGACGGCCAGAGTGACTTTCGTTTCGGACATCAGAAGAGATCCTCCCGTTCCGTCGTTTATGTATGCCGTACCCTCGGTTGCCATTTCAAGTTTTCCCGTCTTCAATACCGTGAAATAAAGAGTGAACACTTCTCCTTCCTCTTTCGTCCCCCCGGGAATAATCCCCGAAAAAGAGATTTTCCCTTTCTCCCGCTCACTCGGCTTTTTTATCCAAACGGCTACTTTCGATTTTCCATCATATATTTCTTTAACGGCCACTGGCCCAAAAAAAGAAACCACCCCATCAAGAGCGTTCACTTCTTTCCCCTCGGTATTCAAGAAAATTTTTACTTCTATCAGATTCCCTTTCTGTACTGGATTCAAGGTATACACCGCTCCAAGTGATTTTTCTGGAAAAATAAAAAAAGTGAAAAGAAAAATGACAAAAATAAGAATTCTTTTTTTCATATGGGGTATTACTCTATGCGAGTTCGCTCACGCCAATAATATGCCATCACCGAAAAATCGTGAATATCGATTTTCCTGTCAGGCTTTAAATCTACTCTCTTTGGCACCGGAGTTTTATCAAACCAATAAATCATTATGGAGAAATCGATAATATCGACATAGCCGTCGCAATTCAAATCCGCGATCTCTTTACATTCTTTCACTTCTTCGTTTAGGGGCGGGACGTAAACAATTCCTCCTCCGCCTCCGCCAGAACCTCCACTGCCACTCCCACTTCCTGTGGGAGTGGCAAAGGCTTCAGAGGAAGTGGCGAGAGCATTACCAAAAAAGTCATTTGAAACCACGACAAAATAATAGAGGGTGCCGTTGGTAAGTCCGCTCTGTGTTGCCAAAAGAACATTCCCTACATTCGTGTAAGTGTAAGGACCTCCCGAAGCAGTCGAGTAGCCAGTCGTATAACTTGAAACGGTCCAACCCAAAAAACCACTTGAGGCAGTCCAACTAAGCGAAACAGAAGAAGCTCCCGCGGTGGCGCTTAAGGAAGGAGCAGTAGCCAGCGGAAAAAAGAGAAAACCGGCATTTATTCCATAGCTAGTTGCCGAACTCGTTCCAATGGCTACCTCCCCAATGGAGCTCCACAGTGTATAGGTTGAGGAAGTGAGATATTCTCCAGGATTAAGTACTGGATCCTTTACTTTATAACTTCCGCTCGTAAACTCTTCCGCATATAAGACTCCGGGCAATAAGGCCAACAAAAGAAGAAAAAGAAGTTTTTGGAATTTCATAATCTTTCGTTGTTTAATTCTATCAAATCATTAGCAATCTCCACCCCATTTAGGACATCCGATGTCCTAAATGGGGTCTGGGTGATAAAATATATTGATGGATTACTATCACATACTTAATCGAGGAGTCGAGAAAAGAAAGGTGTTTATGGAGAGTGGGGATTATCTTCGTTTTGTACATGATCTATACGTATTTAATGATGAAAATACAACGCCCAATTATGTGGTGAAAAAACGTCATGCTATAGATATGAATTCACGAAGACCACTTGTTTACATTCACGCATACTGCTTAATGCCAAATCATTATCATCTTCTTCTCTCTCCAGCAGTAGAAAATGGAATACCTCTTTTCATAAAGAAACTTGCTATGGGATACGCAAAATATTTTAACGAAAAGTATTCACGTTTCGGATCTTTATGGCAAGGAAAATATAAAAAAATCCTCATCAAGAAAGATGCTCATTTCTTCTATATTCCTTACTATATTCATCTTAATCCTTTAGATCTTTCTATGCCAGAGTGGCGAGAGGGAAAAATACAAAACTACAAAAAGGCACTGGAACATCTCTCTTCATACCGCTGGAGTAGTCATCTTGACTATGCTGGACAAAAGAATTTCCCATCGGTAATTTATAATAAAATCCTATCAGACATCCTCGGCAAACCTGAAGATTATAAGAAACAGATCCGAGAAATAATTTCAGATCGTGATGTTGCCCCTCAAAGTATGACAATCGAATAAATTTAGAATTTAGGACATCCGATGTCCTAAATTGGAGGCTATTCAGAAGAGCCGCCTCCTTCTCCACCGACCGCTATAGGAGTCGTTGATATTTCCGGTGAATATTAAAATAATTTTAAACGCCCCACAAGCTTGACCCAATTAGACACGATACGAAGTTTCGACTTCGATGTCCCAAGTTGGGGAACCTGCCACAGGCTCATACAAATTATTTGATATTCTTAGTGCCCACATCAACTCGCCATTGACCACTTCAGACTACTTCAGCTTATAGTTTACGAAGTACCTTTGTGAGCATTTAGGACATCCGATGTCCTAAATGCTCACCCTGCTCCTTATTGTGCTCCCTCGGCCACTTGCATTCATTATTTGTAATTTATTCGAGACCACCATCTCCGCCACCAGGAGTGCCACCGCCGGCTACTCCGCCGGAGCCACTTCCTTCAAGAGGAGTCCCCCCACCTGATCCTCCACCAGATTGTTGAGAGCCAGAACCACTCCCTTCTCCCCCGACATTTCCGCCTCCTCCAGTCGGACGATTTGAAATCGGCTGGACAGAGACCGAAGGAGTTTGGGAGTAGGTAAAATACGTCTCGCTTCCAGCATTTGTTACCCGAAAACAGTAGGTCGTCCCAATAGTAACGTTTGAAGTTGAACGGAAGGAATGCTCAAGTTCGGTAAATTGCGTTGAGGTTATCGTAAGAGGACTCATGTCATTGCTTGAAGTGGCATACCCTGCTGTAAATGTTTTCCCCGCAGGGTTGGATATGCCGGCCGAATCAGTAGTCACGGTTCCGTTCGGAAGCCAGCTCGTAAAGTCCATGACCCAGTGCGTTCCCCCGCTTTCAGAATTTGGAACTGTCTGCCATACACTACAGCTGGTAGAAGATTGCTCGAGGCGATAGGTATAGCCAGTAGCGGGTCCAGAACCAGTATTCGAAAGTTGAAGACGAAGGAAAATACTACAAAAACTTCCATGAGAGCAGGATTTCTTCCATCCAAGCGGTAAGGGGTTTGAGGGTTGTCACTTCAAAAAGATAACCGCCACGGATGAACCATATTTCCCGCGTCTCTCCAAACATCGCGTTGGTACTATAGAATGCGGCGCCAGTAGCACCATCTATGGTCACATCGCTTACATTAGTTCGTACTCCGGATGGGAGGTCCTGTTTGAAACGCTCTTCAGAGACCTGCGACTCCTGATAGGGCACCACAAAAATTTGAAAACCTTTTTGCTCTTTCACATTTTGGAACGTTATGGTGAACGCATTTCCCTCTTCAGGATATTCTTTCACTTCCAGCTCGTGCGGATAGAAAAGCGAAAAGTGATAGGTGACGTTCCGATATTCCCGCCATCCATCGGGTACCACACGCGTTTGCACAGTTTCTGGTGTGGTTGTTGCACTGGCAGGGGCAGGTGTATTGGGTGCAGGAACCGATTGTTTTTTAGATGAAAAATAAAATACGCCGATGCTTGCGAGAACGAGAAAACATATTCCCGCAATAAAAATCCTTCGCGCGCTCATTCTTGGTGCAGAATAATCGTTCCGTTTAAAAATTTGATCTTAAAACCCTCAAAGAGTCGCATCTTACGTCTCGTCGTGCTATCGCCCGTTACAAAACTCTTGATGACTCCATATCCCGTCCCGCCGTTATTGGTGGCGTACGCACGGAAGTAGTAGGTGATGCTAGCAGAGAGTCCACTGACGTAGCTAAAGAAAGAGCTGTTGCTTGTGAGTGCGCCAAGCGTGGTGGTCGCAATGACGGTTGCAAGCGTAGAGTCGGTGCCGTAAGCAAAGCCGTGTTCAGTGGCATTGCCCCCGCCACTCTTAGTGCCATGAAGCGTCGCAGAGTTGAAGCCGGCGTTCGCAAAGTTGGTGGTGGCGGTGGGAACGCTGGCTGGTCGCAGCGCGATAGTGGCAGCGGCCCAGGAGTAGCCGGTGCTGTCGGTCCCACTGAGCGTCATGATGCCGGGGTCTTCCGGATCCGATACGCCACTCGAGCGATAGCCCATGCCTATGGCCGCATCGGACGTGTCGATGTGCGCACGATTGATGGCATTTGTGGTGTAGCCAGTTGGAAACGTATACGTGACCGTATTAGAATTCGTGCTGTGTCCGCTCGCCCCGGCAATGACCGTCCAGACGCCGGCGGGATTGTTATGATTAATGGACGGCGGATTGGGATACATTGTGTCGACACCTTGAGTCGAAGTCGTTGTTACATCCAGCGGAGTCGTTGTATCCACTCCCCGAAAAGCTATACAGACCGCGACGACGGAAGCGTCGTTGCCACCCTGCCCGTCAATGGTGACCGAGGTGTCCGGCGTCGCCGTCATGATTTTATAATAGACGCCTAGGTCAATTTCATTCGCGTCAGCAGAATTGACGGTGGTATCGGCAACCTCGGTGTACCCTGCCCCAGACAATGTCCCGCCAGCATCCATATTGAAATTAATGCCGTCGGCATCCCCGACGGCGAAGGCGATAATAACGAGATCATCTGTAAGCGTAGTCGGAAGTGTCAAGGTCATGTTGCCGTTGCCGTCCCGGGAATTCTCGCAGGTGCTACTGACAAAGCTTATCGCCGCCTCCGCTTCCAGGGGCAACAGAAAGAACAACAACGCCATCAACAACCCCGACATTTTCTTGAGGCCCTGCATTATTTTCTGCACATCCAGTTTTCTCATAGATTAGGGGGTTTGAATGTCAGTCGCGACGGGTTCAGGAGCTGGTTCAACTATCGGTTCAGGAGTTGGTTCTGGAGCAGGAGCAGGAGTTGGCTCTGATGCTGGTGTTGGTTCTGCTTGTGGTGAGCTTGTCGAATCCGGGGCGGACTCGGTCGTAGGCGCAGGTTCAGGAGTTGGTTCTGGAGCAGGAGCAGGAGTTGGCTCTGATGCTGGTGTTGGTTCTGCTTGTGGTGAGCTTGTCGAATCCGGGGCGGACTCGGTCGTAGGCGCAGGTTCAGGAGTTGGTTCTGGAGCAGGAGCAGGAGCAACGCTTTGCCCCGAAAGAAGTGCCGAAAGCTGGTCTCCGGTAAGGCACACCTCGGTGCCGTCTGATTTCTTCACGCAGAGCGTATCGGTATGGACTTCTTTTGCGAAGAACTTCTCTACTCCGTTTGCTGCGCTTGCAAACCATTCTACGAGTTTTGAGAATATGCCATTGAAGAAATTGTCCGCGAACGAGCGCGACTCGGGCGTTGAGCTTTCAGTGGAGGACGCGATGGTCAGGATATTCAGGTCAAGTTCTGCAAGCGCCTTTACCGCCACCGAAAGGATTGCTGTGGAATTTATCGTCTGTACGGAACCGTCTAGATTGAAGGCCGCAAGCTGAGGGCTCGTGGAGGCCATATCTTCGGCGATAAAACCCCAATAGGTCGTACTCGCGACCTCGCCATTATATTTGAATGAGACGGGACGAAAAGTACGCAACATATCAAGACCCGTATCCGGTAACGCGTTAATATCGTGCTTGTAACGCGCGGAAGACACGAAGCACGTGTCTCCCGTTTGAGTGGTGAGTTCAAATGTCGTGGGGTCAATACAAATGGATGCATCGGTCCCAGTAACCGCGCTTAAACCATTCACTGCCATAGTGCCATTGACCGAGAGAGTCCTCCACGGAGTAGTGGAGCTTATGCCAGTCAAAAGCGAAGTGCCTTTAGTGATGGTAAGTGCCACACTGGAAGAGAGGTTTGTTGACGATGCGATGTTGAACGACTTATCCGTAGAATTGTAACCCATCGTCCAGGCGTTGGTATCGTTTGCAAATTGGAAATTTGCGTTTCCTGTCCCCAAACTGTTACCAATAGTCGTGAGACCGGCATTGTCTATGCTAAAGAGCGTCGTGGTAGCGGTCGCTGTTGAGGATGCTACAGCAAAGAGAGGTTGACCTGCGGTATCGCTCGTAGAATTATTGATTGAGAACTTTGCCCACGGCGAGGTGGTTCCGATACCGACGGAACCTGTTTTGGTGAAGGTGAGTGCCGCAATAGTGTTTGTCGCATACGCGTCATTTGAGGTCGCGAAGTAGAGATTGCCTCCGACAGAGCGCATAATCCAGTGCTTCAAATCAGTTCCCGCGGTGGGATCAGTGAGGGCAAGCTGTCCAACCGTTGAAGTAGCAAGCTGGAGCATCCAAGCGGGAGTGGTGGTGCCAAGGCCAAGCCTTCCATTTTCATCAAGGCGCATATATTCCGTAAGAGATCCTGAAGTATTTTTCGTCGAGAAAGTGAGAACTGACTTAGGAGTAGCATTTGTCACTCCCGAAAAAATACTTCCAATGCGCGCGGTTGAAGTTGAGAGACCAGAGCTATCTTCGAGATTGAAGAGAAGTCCGACACCGATTCCATTGGCTGATGTTGAACTCGCGAAATGCCCAATTTCAAGAACATCTACGAGAGAGTCGCTTGATGAATCGGTAATCGCAGCACTAAGAGCGGGACTTGAGCTCGCTGAAGTGGTAGCAAAAAGTGAGAAGAGTCCTGCAGCAGTTGAAATAAGTCCATTACCTCCGATATTTATTCCAGCATTAGCGGTAAGTGTATTCGAAAAACTTGAAGCCCCAAATACGGTGAGTGGGCCAGTAATTTGAGTGGCCCCCGTAGTCAAAGCAGCCAAGTTTGCTCCGGCTCCTTCAAAAATAGTGAAGGTATTGCTCCCAATACCAATGCTATAAATTCTATTTCCAGAAACGGCAACTCCATTGGCATTATCCACTGGTTGAGCAGCCACAACCACAGGAGCAGTCGTACTCGAAACATCAACTGTGGTAATTCCAGTAGGATCGGAATTAGTTGTAACATAGGCATAATTTCCTGAAATAACAATATCTCTTGGATTGTTGAGATTAGTAGCATCAGTAATACTTCCAGCAATAACAGGATTTGTGGGATTTGAAATATCAACAATCGTAAGTCGATCTATATCAGCTGCAGTAACATAGGCGTAACGCCCTACTACCTCTAATGACTGGTTATTCTGTAGATAGGTTGTATTTTGCAGGTTTTTAACAAGAATCGGGTTTGCAGGATTCGACACATCAATGACCGCAAACCCAGCGGTAGAGACTCTGGCAATATAGGCATACCGACCAATTACTTCAACATCCCTTGCATTAGAAAGAGCCCGATATCCCACCAACACCGGATTTGCTGGATTAGATACGTCAACAACAGAAAGTCCGCTAGCATTTCCCGCTACATACACATACCTCCCTTTCACATAGGCAGATCGAGCGCCCGCAAGGTTGGCGTGAGTTAATGTCCCAACAATGGTTGTTGAGGAGGCGTTTGAAATATCAATAATGTTCAACGCCCCACCGGTCGAATCTGGGAGATAGGCATAATTTCCTGCGACTGAGAAAATTTCAGGACTTCCAAGTGCAGCTGAGCTCAAAATACTCGTGGTCGTCGGATATCGAGGGTCAGAAATATCAATCGTAACAAGTCGATTAGTCGCCGAGACATAGGCATACCCTCCAGAAATAACGATTCGATTTCCTGCGCCGTTAAAGGCATTGGAGTTGGTTGTCGAAGAAAGTTGGCTGAAATTGAATCCTCGAATACTGGCTACTTGTCGAGCATTATCCGACCCACTAAAGAATGAAGCGAGGAGACCATTCGTGGTTGAAGTCGCCTGTCGAACCACGAGAGACGGATCCGTTGTCGACCCACTCACACTCAAGAGTCCAAACGGTGAGCTCGTTCCAATTCCAACGTTTCCGTTATTAAGAAGAGTGAGGGAGGCAGTAGTACTCGTCGCGTACAAATCAGAGGAGGTCGCGAAGTAGAGATTTCCTCCAACAGAGCGTGCTACCCAGTGCTTGAGGTTAGTTCCTGCCGTTGGGTCAGAGAGAGCGAGTTGGGGAATGGTGGAGGAGGCAAGAGAGAGGAGGAAGTAGGGAGTGGTGGTTCCGATGCCGACTCGTACTCCCCCGTCAGTGTCTCCACTGGGGTAGATGGCTTTGTAGGCGTTGGTTGAAGTGGCGAACTTGGAGTTGGGGTTTCCTCCAGCGGCACTGTCATCATCTCCGCAAGTGAGATTCCCAGAGACGTCAGTTTGAAGAAGTCTTGAAGCCCCAGAACAGTCAAGGGCAGCGATGTTAACTACCCCAGTTGAAGTAATCGAGAAAGCAGAGTTGGTGGAAGTGGCATAGAGATCACTTGACGTCGCGAAGTAGAGGTTGCCTCCGACAGAGCGCATAATCCAGTGCTTGAGGTTAGTCCCTGCCGTTGGGTCAGAGAGAGCGAGTTGGGGGAGAGTGGAAGAAGCGAGAGAGAGGAGGA